>JADFZP010000507.1:0-497 GCA_015232485.1 Alphaproteobacteria bacterium | reverse complement strand
CGTATTGTGACATCCAGCCTTGTCCGAATATCGAAGTCGGTAGTTAATCAAACTGACCGTGAACCTCGCGTGCACTACGTCATATGCGCCGTGTTCATCGGCGTAAATCTGGGCACCATCGACGATGGGCTGCGAAGCCGCTTTGGCGCTGGCCGAGGGACGGAAGGTCTCTGACGGGCCTGCGATCGCAAGCCCGTCGTCGCGCTTTCACTCCTGTGCCATCGCCAGCGCATCCTCCACCGCTAGGCGGGCCACGGAGAGCATATGGGCCGTTTCCAGGAGGCCGCATTTCGCGGCCTCAAGTTCCAGGTAGACCAGGGTTCCACGGATCGCACGAGCGTCCTTGAATTCCTCGCTCGCGGGTCGGAGTCTGGCTCGTGAATCTCTGCTCATCACGCGGCCTGCCTCGTCGGCTCGGGGTGTAGCAGGACGTTGCCCGTGATCCGCATCTTGGTACGGCAGGCATTCAGCACCTCGCTATTCAGCGCCTGGAGTTC
>JADFZP010000506.1 GCA_015232485.1 Alphaproteobacteria bacterium | reverse complement strand
ACCGGCACCCAGGCGGCCGCCTGATCGAGCAAAGCCGTCCAGGCCGCCGTCTCGGCCGGCGCGGGAAGCGCCTCGACCGCCTTGTGCCCCGCCCAGGCCAGCAGCGCGAGGTCGCGGAAATCCTCGGCCCCCAAGCGGCGCAGGGCGCGGCGCGCTTCGGTCGGAGTCATCGCCGGATCGGGGATCAGCGGCGGCGCGCACAGCCGGGCGAGGCGCTTGGTCTGGTGGTTGGACAGGCGCAGCCGATCGGCCACCACCAAGGCGCCGGGCCCGTCGACCCGCAACACGGCGGCCAGCCGGCGAATCGCGTCGGGCGCCACCTCGGGCCGCTTGAGGCCGCGCGTCTCCAGCCAGCACAGCACGCGCAGGCGACCGAAATCGACGGCGTCGGGCAGGACGTGGGGCAGCACCCGTTCCCCGTGCATCAGCACCATCACGCTGGCCGGGTCGGGGGCGAGCAGCAGCTTGAGGATTTCACCGCACACCCGCTCGCCCGACAGGCGCGGCAGCAAGGGCGCCATGTGCCGGCAGGCGGCCAGCGAGTACGGGTCGGGCGGCGGCCGACCGTACCACGCGAAAAAGCGGAAGAAGCGCAGCAGGCGCAGCACGTCCTCCTCGATGCGCTTGGTGGGGTCGCCGACGAAGCGCACCCGGCCGGCGCCCAGATCCTGCAAACCGTTGAACGGGTCGTAGATGCGGCCTTCGGGATCGGCGAACAGGGCGTTGATGGTGAAGTCGCGGCGCGCCGCGTCGGCCGCCCAGTCGTCGGTGAATTCGACGCGGGCGTGACGGCCGAAGGTCTCGACGTCCTCGCGCAGGGTGGTGACCTCGAAATGGGCATGGCCGACCACCGCCGTCACCGTGCCGTGCTCGATGCCGGTCGGCACGGCGCGGATGCCGGCTTGCTCGAGCAGCAGCATGACCCGCTCGGGCGGGTCGTGGGTGGCGATGTCGACGTCGCGGATCGGCCGCTTCAGCACCGCGTCGCGCACGCAGCCGCCGACGAAACGCACCTCGGCGCCCTCGGCGCGCAAGGCGGCGATCACCGCGCGCGTCTCGGGCGCGTCCATCCACTCCTGTGGCGAAAGCTGGCCGACCGGGTCCATGCGCTCCGCTTCAGGTGGCGTCGCAACGGGCGACGAGCACCTCGTAGAGGTTCCTCAGCATGCCGGCGGTGGCGCCCCAGATGTAACGGGACCCGAACGGCATCGCATAATAGAACCTCTCGGCGCCCTCGACCAGCCGCGAGCAGCGCTGATGGTTGCCCGGATCGAGCAGGAATTCGAGCGGCACCTCGAACACCTCGGCCACCTCGAATGGGTCGGGGGCCAGGGCGAGCGGCGGATCGAGCAGGCCCACCACCGGCGTGATGCGAAACCCGGTCGTCGTGACGTAGTCGTCGAGCCGCCCGACCAGATCGACGGCGGCGGGGTGCAGGCCGATCTCCTCCTCGGTCTCGCGCAGGGCGGCGGCGACCGGATCGGCGTCCCCCTCCTCGATGCGGCCGCCGGGGAAGCTGACCTGGCCCGCGTGGTTGGCGAGATGGGCGGTGCGCTGGGTGAACAACACGGTCAGCCCGCCGGGATGGCGGACCAGCGGCACCAGCACGGCGGCGGGGATCAGCAGGCGGTTGGGCAACGGGATGTCATCGCACCCGCCCAGGGCGCGCGCATTGGCCGCGTCCGAACGCTCGGCCCGGCCCAGGCCGCCCGCCAGCATTCGCGCGATCCCGTCTCGGGTCAGCTCGTCTCTTCCAGGCTGCCCAGGGGAAAGAAGTTGCCGCCGCTCCATATTCCGTAGGACCGTTCCTCGCCGAACTTTTCTTCGATGCCGTGCGCCACCAGTTCATAATAGACGGGGCGCGCCAGACGCGCCTCGATCCCTTCGCGCACCAGGACGTAAGGGCAGGGCTCCCCACTCTTTGGGTCGGTCTCGATGCGCAGAGGGTTTAACGGCCCCAGCGTCACGAGTTCGTCAATATTGGTGCGGAAACTGACCACCTTCTCCCTGCCGGAGCCGCACATGAACATTTCGACCGCCATGAACGGAACGTCCTCGACCTGGATTCGGCCCGCCTCGACGGGCGTGATCAGCCAGTACGAACCATCCGCGCGGCGCGACAGCACCGAGGCGAACAGGCAGACCATCTCTTTGCGCGTGATCGGGCTTCCATGGTAGAACCACTTGCCGTTCCGGTCGATCCGGATGTCGATGTCGCCGCAAAGGGCTTCGGCCGCGGGCGAGTCGACGAGCGCGTTTTTCATTTCGCCCTCGCGATCAGGTCCAACGTGTCGTGGAGAAATCGTCCGTGACATCCGCACCCAGTTCTCCCGCTCATCATCCTTCGGCCGATATCTCCCAGGTGGTAACCGAAATCGATCGCCTCAAGGGCCGTCTGGCCGAGGCGCGCGAGCGGATCGGTCGGATCATCTTCGGCCAAGGTCAGGTTCTGGACGAAAGTCTTATCACGCTGCTGGCGGGCGGTCACGCCCTGTTGATCGGGGTGCCCGGCCTGGCCAAGACGCGGCTGGTGCAGACCCTGGGCATCGTGTTGGGGCTGGACGACAAGCGCGTCCAGTTCACCCCCGACCTGATGCCCGCCGACATCCTGGGCTCCGAGGTGCTCGAGGAGCGCGAGGGCGGAAGCCGCGCCTTCCGTTTCATCCAGGGGCCGGTGTTCAGCCAGCTTCTGATGGCCGACGAGATCAACCGCGCCAGCCCGCGCACCCAGTCGGCGTTGTTGCAGGCGATGCAGGAGCGCCGGGTCAGCGTGGCCGGGCATTACCACGACCTGCCCGCCCCCTTCCACGTCCTGGCCACCCAGAATCCGCTTGAGCAGGAGGGCACCTACCCACTGCCCGAGGCGCAGCTCGACCGCTTCCTGATGCAGATCGACGTGGGCTATCCCGGCCTGGACTCCGAGCGCCGCATGCTGGTCGCCACCACCGGCCTGGACGAGGAGGTTCCCGTCAAGA
>JADFZP010000505.1 GCA_015232485.1 Alphaproteobacteria bacterium | reverse complement strand
GGAGCGGTCTTGACCGGCTTGAAGTCCTTGCCGCCCGACAGCCAGTCGTCGACGTCGAAACGGTTGAAGGCCAGCGCCAGATCGATCTGCGGCGTCTCGCCCAGCAAGACGGCGACGCCGCCGGTTCCCTGGCTTTCGCCGATGCGCAAGCTCATGTCGTCGAGACTGGCGCGCTCGCCAGCCGCCAGCAGGTTGCCTTCGACCTGGAAGGCGCCGGACATCGCCTGCGGCAGGGTTTGCGCCTCGGCGCTCAGCGCGCCCAGCGCGGCGGCCAGATTGTTGCCCGCCAGGGTGAGGCGGCCCTTGAACGATTGCGCGCCGTCCTGTTCGCGAATTTGCCCCGACAGCTTTCCCTCGGCGCCGGCCGCCGGCAGCTTGATGGACACGGTCAGCGGAACCGGCGTCTCGACCAGTCGGCCCGCCGACACCTCGAAGGACAGCGGCCGGCCGCGAAAGCCGGCTTGGCCGACCATCTTGAAGGGGCCTTGCAGGGATTCGGCCGAAATTGCCGCGTCGATCGCGTCGAGGGCGATCGGCTGGGCGTCGGGGCGCAGATAGACCAGCCGGCCGTTCTCGATGGTCATGCGTTCCAGCGCGATGGCCGATCCACCCCCGCCCTGGTCGCCGGGGGGCGGTTCACCGGTGGCGTCGGACCGCTTTTCGCCCAGTTCCCAGTTGCGCTGGCCGGACGCGGTCTCCTCGAGCTGGATCACCGGCTCGACCAGGACCAGCGAGACGATCCGCACCTCGCCCGAGAACAGCGGGGCGAGCGCCAGTTCCAGCCGCAGGCTGCGCAGCGTCACCATGTCCGAGGCGCTGCCGCCCTTGACGTTGGCGATCGCCACCTCGTCGGCCGACAGCGTGGGCGTGGGCAGCAGCGACAGCGACAGATCGCCCTCGATCACCACGTCGCGGCCGATCGCCGCCTCGAGCCGTCTGGCGATCTCGCCCTTGTATTCGTTCCAGTCGATCAGCGAGGGCACCGCCAACACGCCGGCGGCCAACACGACGAACAGGATCGCCAGGAAAATCCCCAGTCTCTTCACCAGACACTCCTTGGATGCGCCAAAAGTGTAGCCGATCACGCGGCCGGTTGAAACGCGGCACCGCGGCATGTCGGGTCGGGGCCCCGAATTTCCAGGGGGCTATCCGTTACAGCAGAAAGGCCAGCAGCACCGGCAGCAGGGCGAACGAGGCCAATGTGGAGACCAGCACCGCCCCGGCCACCTCGCCCGGCGCCTGGTTCCAGCGCTGGGCGAACAGGTAGTTGAAGACGGCGACCGGCATGGCGCTTTCCAGCACCACCACGCCGCGCGAATGGCCTTCCAGCCCGAAGGCCCAGGCGACGCCCAGCCCGACCGTCAGTCCGATGCCCAGGCGCAAGCCGGCCAGCCCGGCGGCCAAGCGCATGCTTTTGGCCTTCAGCGCCGACAGCGAGACGCCCAGCGCCATCAGCATCAGCGGAATGGTCATGTCGCCAAGAAGCTGCGCCGTGCTGGCCAGCCAGCGCGGCGGCCGAATGCCCGTCGCCATGAAGGCGATCGCCGCCGCCAACGCGTAGAGCACCGGCATGCGCGCCAGATTGCCGAGCGACAGGCTGCCCATCAGCAGCGAAATGCCCAGCGTCAGATGGGCGATGGTGAAAACCACGAAATAGACCACCGCCAGGGCCAGCCCCTCGGGGCCGAAGGCGAACAGGCACAGCGGCAGGCCCATATTGCCGGCGTTGGGGAACACCATCGGATTGAGGAAACCGCGCAACGGCAGCTTGGCCAGCTTCAGCGCGACGGCGGCCACCAGGGTGAAGCCCAGCAGGCAGGCCATCGCCGCGCCGGCCATGCGCATCAGCGTGGCGCCGTCCAGTTCCAGCCGGGTCAGGGTCGAGAACACCAGGAACGGCACGCCGATGGTGGTCACCAGCCGGGCGACGAAGGCCGGATCGAACTCGCCGCCCAGCCTGCGCCAGGAAAAGCCGATCGCGGCGATCGCCAGGATCGGCCCGATGATGGTGGCGATCTCGACGATCACGGCGGGGGCGCGCTCAATGCGCGGCGCGCGCGCACTTGATGCAAAGCGGCGTGGTCGGATCGAGTTCCAACCGCTTGGCGGCGATCTCGTCGCCGCAGGCGGTGCACCAGCCGTATTCGCCGGACGCCAGACGCTCGATCGCCGAATCCAGGCGTGACAGTTCGGCGTGGCGGCGGCGCTCGGTTTCCTGCGCCATCGCCTGGGCTTGCAGCGCGTCCATGCGCGACAGCCTCCCCACCGAGGTCTGATCGACCTCGACCGGGTGCGCGGCCTCGTGGGCTTGCCCGATCAGGCGCGCCAACTCCTCGCGGCGCGTGGCGAGCATGGCCCGCACGGCGTCCTTGTCGACCTTGTGGTGGAGGCGTTTCATGTCATTCGTCCCGAACGGAAGCCCCGCTTCCATTGTCGGTCAAATGGCGCGATTTGCAACCGCTTCCAAGGGAAGGTTCAGAAACTCCGACCGTCGCGCCACTGACGCGCGACGCGGCGCGCCTCGGCGATCTGGGCCGGCTTCAGCGAGGCGGCCAGCGCGTCGCGTTCGGTCTTGGCGTCGGCCAGACCCAAAGTCAGCGCCAGCTCGGCCATGGTCAGGGCGCGCACCGGATCCTTGACCACGCCACGGCCCGAGAGGTGCAGTCGGGCCAGCGCCATCAGCGCGTCCGGCTGGCCCTGGTCGGCGGCGCGGCGCAGCAAGCCGACGCCCTTGGCGAGGTCGAGTTGCGCGTCGATCCCCTCGATATGGGCTTGACCGAGATCGGCCAGGGCCGGCGCGTAATTCTGCTCGACGGCGAGCAGCAGCCATTGCAACGCCTCGACCGAGCGGGCGCTGACTCCTTTGCCATCGCGCAGCAGGCGCCACAATTCGTGCCGTCCGGCGGCGCTGCCACCGCGCGCCGCGCGGCGCAACCAGCTTTCGGCCTCGGCCGCCTCGCCCTTGGCCCGCGACAGCCGGGCGA
>JADFZP010000504.1 GCA_015232485.1 Alphaproteobacteria bacterium | reverse complement strand
CCACCACCCGCCAAGCCATTGAAAAAGCAGCCCCCCGGAGGACCGGGGGGCTGAAGTGGAACAGGGAGGCTTCACGTCTGGGAGACGCTATCGGGCGTACCCGAAATTGAAATATCGCGCAGCAATATTTCAATAAGCTAATTTAAGCGCCCCCTTGACGGGTGCCATAGACAAAAGAGCAGGTCGCCCATGCGCGTAGCGCATAATGCGCCATGACGTTGGCCGGCCATTCGACGTTCGTGTGGCTGACGGCCCACCCAAAAGAGTCGAGGGGGTTTAGGCGGGTTGCGCGCCGCCGATTTTGCGGATCAGGAAGTCGCGGAACACGGCGATGCGCTTCGAGTGCCTAAGCTCCTCGGGGTAGACGAAATAGGCGTCGAAGGCCGGGCCGCGCAGTTCGGGAAGGACTTCGACCATGTTGGTGGCCTCGTCGGCCAGATAGCCGGGCAGGGCGGCGAGGCCCAGGCCGGATTGCACGGCGCGCAGAATCCCATAGATGTTGTTGACCTTGAGGATCGGGGTGCGCGTCACGTTGGGGCGCAGGCCCGCTTCCAGCAGCCAGTTGACGCGATGGACCGGCGGGCGGCCGTCCTGACCCCAGATGATGATGCGGTGGCCGTCGAGATCCTCGGGGGTTTTCGGAACGCCGTGGACCTTCAGATATTCCGGCGCGGCGTAGACGTGATAATGCATGGTGGTCAAATGGCGCTGCACCAGATCGGGCTGGCGCGGCGGCATCATGCGGATGGCGACGTCGGCTTCGCGCATCGACAGGTCGAGTTCGCCGTCGTCGAGCACCACGGTGACGCTGATGTCGGGATAAAGCTCGATGAATTCCTTCAGCCTGGGGGTCAGCCACAGCGAGCCGAAGGCCACCGTGGTGGTGATCTTCAGCGGCCCGCGCGGCTGGTCCCGCGAGTCGGAGATGCGCGCCTGGGCCATGCCCAATTTGCCGAACACGTCGCGCGCCGTATGGAACAGGATTTCACCCTGCTCGGTCAAAATCAGCCCGCGCGCGTGCCGGTGGAACAGGGGCACGCTCAGGCTCTCTTCAAGGGCGCTGATCTGGCGGCTGACCGCCGATTGGCTCAGGTTCAGCGTGTCGCCGGCATGCGTGAAGCTGCCCGCCTCGGCGACCGCGTGAAACACCCGCAACTTGTCCCAGTCCATCCATTCCCCCCGCCGGGTCATTGGCGCCGGGCCGCCCGCCCGTTCAAGCCTTCGGTCTATTCTGCCGCCGCGACGGCTTGGTGTCCATGGGCAGCCAGGAAGCGATCCGCCTCCAGCGCGGCCATGCAGCCGGTACCGGCGGCGGTCACCGCCTGGCGGTAGATCTTGTCCTGGACGTCGCCCGCCGCGAAAACGCCGGGAACGTTGGTCGCCACGGTGCCGGGCCGGGTGATCAGATAGTGCTCGTCGTCCATTTCAAGCTGGCCGGCGAACAACTCGGTGTTGGGGTTGTGGCCGATCGCCACGAACACGCCATCGACGTCGAGCAGGCGGGTCTCGCCGGTCTCGGTGTCCTTGATGCGCACGCCGGTCACGCCGGGCGGGTTCTGCTCGCCCACGATTTCCTCGACCACGCTGTTCCAGGCGACGCTGACCTTGGGGTTGGCGAACAGCCGGTCCTGGGCGATCTTCTCGGCGCGCAGCGAATCGCGGCGATGGATCAGCGTCACCGACGAGGCGTGGTTGGTCAGGTAGATCGCCTCTTCGACCGCCGAGTTGCCGCCGCCCACCACCGCCACCTTCTTGCCGCGGAAGAAGAAGCCGTCGCAGGTGGCGCAGGCCGACACGCCGAAGCCCTGGAACTTGCGCTCGCTGTCCAGCCCCAGCCAGCGGGCCGAGGCGCCGGTCGCGATCACCAGCGTGTCGCCGGTGTAGATGTCGCCCGAATCGCCCACGCAGGTGAAGGGCCGGCGAGACAGATCGACCTTCAGAATGGTGTCGTGCACGAAACGGGTGCCGACATGCTCGGCCTGGGCCTGCATCTGCTCCATCAGCCAGGGGCCTTGGATGGCCTCGGCGAAGCCGGGATAGTTCTCGACGTCGGTGGTGATGGTCAACTGCCCGCCCGGCTGCAATCCCGCCACCAACACCGGCTCGAGATTGGCGCGCGCGGCGTAGATGGCCGCCGTGCAGCCGGCCGGGCCCGAGCCGAGGATCAGGACTTTCGTGTGGATGGTGGCCATTGGGCGCTCCTGGGGCTGAACGTTGCGGCGGGTGGTCGAGCAAGTGGGCGGCTGGGCGGCGCGGCAATGGCGCCGCGCCGCCGGGAGCCCCGGTCGCTTTACAGTTCCTTGGCGTGCTCGGCCAGGTACTTCGCGACGCCTTCGGGAGAGGCCTTCATGCCGGCCTTGCCCTTCGACCAACCGGCCGGGCAAACCTCGCCGTGCTCTTCCGTGAACTGAAGGGCGTCGACCATGCGCAGCGCCTCGTCGACGTTGCGGCCCAACGGCAGGTCGTTGACCACCTGATGGCGCACCAGGCCGTTGCGGTCGATCAGGAAGGTGCCGCGCAGCGCCACCGCCTCGTTGATCAGCACGCCGAACGAGCGGGCGATGCTTTTGGTCAGGTCGGCGACCATCGGGAATTGAACCTTGCCCAGGCCACCCTTGTCGACCGGGGTGTTCTTCCACGCCAAATGCGTGAAGTGCGAATCGACGCTGACCGCCACCAGCTTGGTGTTGCGCTCGGCGAAGGCCGGGCCGCGATGGTCATGGGCCAGGATCTCGGACGGGCAGACGAAGGTGAAGTCGAGCGGGTAGAAGAACACGAGGCCGTAGGAGCCCGCCAAATAGGTCTTGAGATTGAAGGCCGGGTTGATCTCGTTGTCCGGCATCACCGCCGGCGCGGTGAAATCGGGAACGGGCTTGCCGACCAGGACGGTGGGGTAATCGCTCATTTATGGGGCTCCTTTGGAGTAATTTCAGCGGGCAATCTAGTGGCCCCGGCTGATCCATGCAAGTCGGAATAAGTCCAACAAT
>JADFZP010000503.1 GCA_015232485.1 Alphaproteobacteria bacterium | reverse complement strand
GCCGCCGCCCCGCCCCCGCCGCCCACGCCCCAGTCGACCGGCGAGCCCGCCGAGACGGGCGAGGAACCCCTGTGGAAGCGCATCTGGGATAACCGGCTGGTCGACGTGGCGATCGTCGGCGCGGGGCTCGCCGTGCTGACCGCGATCTTCTTCTTCCAGGATTTCCTGGCCGCCCGGCCGCGGCTGACCTGGTGGACGCGCACCGCGTTCCTGACCTGGACGCTGCTGTGGCTGGGCTGGTGGGCCAACGCCCAGCTTTCGGTGGTCAACGTGCTGACCTTCACCAACGCGCTGATCACCGATTTCCGCTGGGACTATTTCCTGATGGACCCGCTGGTGTTCATCCTGTGGGCGGCGGTGGCCACCTCGCTGCTGTTCTGGGGGCGAGGCGCGTTTTGCGGCTGGCTGTGCCCGTTCGGCGCCTTGCAGGAATTCGCCAACCGCTTCGCCAAGCTGATCCGGGTGCCGCAAATCTCGGTGCCGTGGGGCCTGCACGAGCGCCTGTGGCCGATCAAATACATCGTGTTCCTGGGCCTGTTCGGATTGTCGGTGTACTCGCTGACCCTGTCCGAGCGGGCCGCCGAGGTCGAACCGTTCAAGACCGCGATCATTCTGAAATTCGTCCGCGACTGGCCGTTCGTGGTCTACGCCGCGACGCTGGTGGTGGCGTCGATGGTCATCGACCGCTTCTTCTGCCGCTATCTGTGCCCGCTGGGCGCCGCGCTGGCCATCCCCGCCCGCATGCGCATGTTCGAGTGGCTGAAGCGGCACCGCGAATGCGGCGCCCCCTGTCAGCGTTGCGCCATCGAATGCCCGGTGCAGGCCATCCACCCCGATGGCCGCATCAATCCCAACGAGTGCATCTACTGCCTGCACTGCCAAGCCCTGTACTGGGACGAACACCGCTGCCCGGCGATGATTCAGCGCCGGCTAAAGCGGGAACGCGCGCAGGCCATGTCGGCGCCGCCGAAGACGCGGCCCGAACCCACCCAACCTGGAGGAGCATGATCATGGCGGAAGACGGATTCTCACGGCGCGACCTGCTTGGCGGCTCGGCCAAGCTGGCCGCTTTGGCCGGACTGGGCGGCGCCGGACTGGTGACCGGCGGCGCGGCGCTGCACCGCGCCATCGGCGAGGCGCGAGCGCAGTCGGCGGGCCAGAAATACGAAGTCCTGCCCGGCCAGTTGGACGAATATTACGTCTTCTTCTCCAGCGGCCAAACCGGCGAGGTGCGCATCTACGGCCTGCCCTCGATGCGCGAATTGCTGCGCATCCCGGTGTTCAACCGCGACAGCGCCACGGGCTGGGGGCAGACCAACGAGTCGCTGCGGGTCATGACCGCCGACCTGACCGAGCGCACTAAGGCGCGGCTGGCCAGGATGGGCGCGAAGACTTGGGCGAATGGCGATCTGCATCACCCGCACCTCACCTTCACCGACGGCACCTATGACGGCCGCTACCTGGTCGCCAACGACAAGGCCAACAGCCGCGTCTGCCGCATCCGCCTCGACGTCATGAAGTGCGACAAGATCGTCGAGGTTCCCAACGCCCACGACATCCACGGCCTGCGCCTGCAAAAGGTGCCCAAGACCGGCTACATCTTCTGCAACGGCGAGCACGAGGCGCCGCTGCCCAATGACGGCCGCGACCTGCGCGACCCCAAGAAATACGTCTCGATCTTCAACGCCATCGACGTCGACACCATGCGGGTGTCCTGGCAGGTGATGGTCGACGGCAATCTCGACAATGTCGACGCCGACTATACCGGCCGGTTCTGTTTTTCGACCTGCTACAACTCCGAGATGGGCATGAACACCGCCGAGATGACGGCGGCGCAGCAGGACTGGATCGTGGTGTTCGACGTCCAGCGCATCGAGGAGGGCGTCAAGAAGGGCGACTTCAAGGAGATGAACGGCGTTCCCATCCTGAACGGCCGCCACGGCTCGCCCTATACCCGCTACATCCCGATTCCCAACAGCCCGCACGGCATCAACATGGCCCCCGACGGCAAGCATGTCGTCGCCAACGGCAAGCTGTCGCCGACCGTGACGGTGATCGACGTCACCCGCTTCCCCGACCTGTTCGCCGACAAGATCAAGCCGCGCGACACCGTGGTCGCCGAGCCGCAGCTTGGCCTGGGGCCGCTGCACACCGCCTATGACGGCAAGGGCAACGCCTTCACCACGCTGTTCCTCGACAGCCAGGTGGTGAAGTGGAACATCGACCGGGCGATCCGCGCCTTCAAGGGCGAGAAGGTCGATCCGATCATCCAGAAGCTGGACGTCCATTACCAGCCCGGCCACAACCACTCCTCGATGGGCCAGACCCGCGAGGCGGACGGCAAGTGGCTGATCTCGCTGAACAAGTTCTCGAAGGACCGCTTCCTCAACGTCGGCCCGCTGAAGCCCGAGAACGACCAGTTGATCGACATCTCGGGCGACGAGATGAAGATCGTCCACGACGGCCCCAGCTTCGCCGAGCCGCACGACGCCACCATCGTCCACCGTTCGAAGATCAATCCGCGCCAGGTCTGGGACCGCAACGACCCGATGTGGGAGCAGGCCCGCCAGTGGGCCAAGGAGGACGGCGTCGCCCTGGAAAGCGACAGCAAGGTGGTGCGCAAGGCCGATGGCAAGGTGCGCGTCTACATGACCGCCATGGCGCCTTCCTTTGGCCTCGAGGAGTTCGCCGTCAAGCAGGGCGAGGAGGTCACGATCATCGTCACCAACATCGACGACGTCGAGGATCTGACGCACGGCTTCACCTTGTCGAATTACGGCGTGCAGTTCGAGATCGGCCCGCAGGCCACCGCCTCGGTGACCTTCGTGGCCGACGAGCCGGGCGTTCACTGGTTCTACTGCGTCTGGTTCTGCCACGCCCTGCACATGGAGATGCGCGGGCGCATGCTGGTCGAAGCGCAGGCGACTTGAGGTGTGGTCGCGGCTGTTCCTCCTGCTGGTGACCGCGGCCGCGACACCGGCCCTGGCCGCCGTCG
>JADFZP010000502.1 GCA_015232485.1 Alphaproteobacteria bacterium | reverse complement strand
AGCGCGTTCGCGTCGATCCAGCCCATGCGGAAGGCGATCTCCTCCAGGCAGGCGACCCGCCAACCCTGGCGCTCCTGGATGGAATGGATCAGCGACGAGGCCTCCTGCAGCGATTCGAAGGTGCCGGCGTCGAGCCAGACATGGCCGCGGCCCAGCCGCTCGACGGTCAACGCGCCCTGGGCGAGATACCAGTTGTTGACGTCGGTGATCTCGATCTCGCCGCGCGGCGAGGGGGCGAGCGCCCGGGCCACGTCGACCACCCGGTCGTCATAAAGGTAAAGGCCGATCACCGCCATGTTCGAGCGCGGCGCGCGGGGCTTCTCCTCGATCGACAGGGCGCGGCCGTCGGGGCCCACCTCGACCACGCCGTAGCGCTCGGGGTCCTTGACCTCGTAGCCGAACACCGTGGCCCCGGTCCGCCGCTCCGCCGCGTCGTGCAGGACCTGGCTCAGGCCGTGGCCGAACAGGATGTTGTCGCCCAGCACCAGGGCGCAGGAATCGCCCGCGATGACGTCCTCGGCGATCGGGAAGGCCTGGGCGATGCCGGCCGGCCGTTCCTGCACCCGGTAATGGAGGGTCAATCCAAGCGACGCGCCGTCGCCCAGCAGTTCCTGGAACCGCGGCGTGTCGCGCGGCGTCGAGATGATGACGATCTCGCGGACGCCGGCCAGCATCAGCAGCGACAGGGGGTAATAGATCATCGGCTTGTCGTAGACCGGGAGCATCTGCTTGCTCACCGCCAGCGTCAGCGGGTAAAGCCGCGTATTGGCGCCACCCGCGAGCACGATTCCCTTCACGGCATCCCCCTTGCCCCTGCCCGCCGGCCACCGCCGGCAGGGCAGACGTTAGCGGCATCGCCGCGCCGCATCAACGTCTACGTCGGCGGTGGGGGATCACACGATGCGACGAACCGGACGATCCGATCGTCGCCGGTGTCGTCGGTCTCGTTCCGTGATTGTCGATTGACCGCTCGATCCGAACGCGTTATCGTTGCGTCGTGTCGTTGACAGAAACGTCGATGCCTCGATCCTAGAATCAGGAGCCCTATCATGGCCGATAAAATCACCCTCTCCGGGTCCACCCGCACCAACCTGCTGTCGCTGCAGCGGACCACCGACCTCATCTCCAAGACCCAGGAACGCCTGTCTTCGGGCAAGAAGGTCAACAGCGCCCTCGACGACGCGCTGGCCTTCTTCAAGGCGCGTTCGCTCGGCAACCGCGCCAGCGATCTGGCCAGCACCAAGGACGGCATCGTCCAGGCGGTCAACGTCGTCAAGGCGGCCACCGAGGCGCTGGACTCCGTCGAGCGCGTGCTGCAGCAGATGAAGGCCCTGGCCGAATCGGCCAAGGCCTCGACCGACACCGCGGTGCGCCAGAGCTACGCCAGCCAGTTCAACACGCTACGCAGCCAGATCGACACCATCACCGAGGACGCCAGCTACAACGGCGTCAACCTGCTGAAATCGGCCCCCGACACCCTGGTCGTCAAGTTCAACGAGCGCGGCACCAACACGCTGCAGATCAACGGCATGACCTCCACGGTGGCCTCGCAGGGCGTCGACGTGATGTCGGCCGGCACCGGCGTCGGCACGGGCGGCATGACCTGGGGCGAGGTCGGCGTGACCTCCGGCGCCCTGGTCATCGACTCGGTGATCTCCTACATCGACTCGGCGCTGCGCGAAGTGCGGTCCAACGCCGAGACCTTCGGCACCAACGCCGCCATGCTGGACATCCGCAAGGAGTTCACCGAGAACTTGGTCAACACCCTGCAAGGTGGCGCGTCGCAGCTGGTCAACGCCGACCTCAACGAGGAATCGGCCAACATGCTGTCGTTGCAGACCCGCCAGCAGCTCGGCACCATCTCGCTCAGCATCGCCCAGCAGTCCGAGCAGGCCATCCTGCGCCTGTTCTAGAGCTTCTCGGCCGAGGGTCGGAGACGGCGGCCGCATGGCCGCCGTCTCCCGTTCCGCCCACGGCTCCAGACCAATCCGATCAACGGCGCGAGCCGTGTCCGCTGTTCGAGCGACAGCGCCGTCTACGAAGGCGTCTTAGCGGCCTCCCACGACCGCCGTCTTGATGGTTGACCCCCACACGCGCAGGGGCTATTCTGAGGTCCACGTTGGACAGAAACGTCCACGTCAGAGACCTAGAATAGGAGCCGCGTCATGGCCGACAAAATCACCCTCTCCGGGTCCACCCGCACCAACCTGCTGTCGCTGCAGCGGACCACCGACCTCATCTCCAAGACCCAGGAACGCCTGTCTTCGGGCAAGAAGGTCAACAGCGCCCTCGACGACGCGCTGGCCTTCTTCAAGGCGCGTTCGCTCGGCAACCGCGCCAGCGATCTGGCCAGCACCAAGGACGGCATCGTCCAGGCGGTCAACGTCGTCAAGGCGGCCACCGAGGCGCTGGACTCCGTCGAGCGCGTGCTGCAGCAGATGAAGGCCCTGGCCGAATCGGCCAAGGCCTCGACCGACACCGCGGTGCGCCAGAGCTACGCCAGCCAGTTCAACACGCTACGCAGCCAGATCGACACCATCACCGAGGACGCCAGCTACAACGGCGTCAACCTGCTGAAATCGGCCCCCGACACCCTGGTCGTCAAGTTCAACGAGCGCGGCACCAACACCCTGCAAATCAGCGGCATGACCTCCACGGTGGCCTCGCAGGGCATCGACGTCATGTCGGCCGGCACCGGTGTAATCTCGACCGGCGTCGCGGTCACTGCGGGCGCCACGACCTGGGTGCAGGGCGACGTCACCGCCGGCTCGGCGGCGATCGACTCGGTGATCTCCTACATCGACTCGGCGCTGCGCGAAGTGCGGTCCAACGCCGAGACCTTCGGCACCAACGCCGCCATGCTGGACATCCGCAAGGAGTTCACCGAGAACTTGGTCAACACCCTGCAAGGTGGCGCGTCGCAGCTGGTCAACGCCGACCTCAACGAGGAATCGGCCAACATGCTGTCGTTGCAGACCCGCCAGCAGCTCGGCACCATCTCGCT
>JADFZP010000501.1 GCA_015232485.1 Alphaproteobacteria bacterium | reverse complement strand
CGCTGGCCGCCATCGAGGCGGCGCGTCAGGCCGGGGCGCGCGTCGCGGTGGTCACCGACCTGGACGCCGAACGCGACTTCGTGCTGTCGCTCGGCTGGGGCGAGGCGGTGCCGGGCGCGGTGTCCTTGGCCGAGATCGGCCGCCGCGTGCCGCAGTTCCGCTGGCCCGACACCATGCCCGATCTGCCCGATCCGTTGACCGAGACGGCGGCCTTCAAGGAGGCGGTGCGCCTGTTCACCGACGAGGTGTTCAAGCCGCACGGCCAGGCGGTGGGCCGCATCCTGCGCTCGGCCGACAATCCGCGCGGCACACCCGATCTGGTGTTCGAGCGGGCGGGGCGCGATTCCCTGGCGGTCGCCACCATGCTGGTGCGCCCCAATGGCGGCCGGGTGGTTTATTCCGGCGACATGGCCGGGCGGCGCTACAGCTTCTATGCGCCGCAGGTGTGGATGCGCCAGCGCCGCATCCTGATGCCCCAGGCCACCATCATCGGCACCCATCTGTGCAACGCCGCCGAGATCGCCGGCCTGAACCGGGTGATCGCCTCGGGCGCCGTGCGGGTGCCGGAAACCTTCCTCGGCGGTTGGCGGGATTTGCCCGGCCTACATCAGGCGATGTGGGAAAACCGCCTGCCCGAGGCGGCCGGCGGGCTGGCCAAGGCGGTGGTCGGCCACGCCTTGCCCGAAGCGGGCCTGAAAAGCCGCGACGATTTGATGGTCGCCTGGTCGCAAAAACGCGGCCAGGTATGACTATGGTATGGGGAGACGCGCCACGAGGTTGGGTCTAGCATCGACATCCCAACTCAGGCGAACGGAGCGAATCCGATGAGCATCATGTCCTCTCTCAAAGTCGGGACGCGAATCTATCTCGGATTTTTCCTGGTCCTTGGCCTTCTCGTGCTGGTCGCCTTTCTCGGCTGGCGGTCGATGGACGAAGTGGGCGGGCAGGTCGGCCGCTATTCCGAGGTCGCCGACAACGCGGTTCGCGTGGTGACCATCGATCGGCAGGTCACCGGCATGCGCCGCAACGTCCTTCTCTTCACCGAAAAGGGCGACGAGAATGCGCTGGCCAGGGTTGGCGAATTGCAGACCAGCTTGGCCAAGCTGCTCGACGAGGCCATCAAGGCGACCTCGGACCCCGGCCGGCTGCAGAACCTGCGCCGCATGAACGACCTGTTCGTCGGCTACAAGGCGGACTTCGAACAGGTCGTCCCGCTACAGCGGCACCGCGACAAGCTGGTCAACGAGACGATGAACGTGCTGGGCGCCAAGATGCGCCAGGACCTGACGCGGATCGCCACCTCGGCCCGCGCCGACAAGGACAACGAAGCGGCCGCGATGGCCGGCGAGGCGCAGGAAAAGCTGATGCTGGCGCGCCTGAACGCGGTCCGCTTCCTGGCCGACGGCAAGCCCGAACAGGTCGAGCAGACCAAGAAGTACACCGGCGAGTTCCTCGGGGCGGTGACCACCCTGACCGCCCGTCTGCAGAACCCCGAGCGCAAGCATCTGGCCGAGGAGGCCGCGAAGCTGGCCCCCGAATATGAGAAGGCCTTCGCCGAGGTGGTGGTCGAGGCGCGGCAGGTCAGCCAGCTCGTCGGCAAGACGATGGCCGAGAAGGCCGGCGAGTTCGCCAAGTTGGCCGAAGCGACCCGCGATTCGCAGGTCAAGGCGCTGCACGACATTCGGGACGACACGCTGGGCGATGTCGGCGACGCGAAGCGCGACGCGCTGGTGATCGCCCTGGTCTCGATGCTGGCCGGCATGGTGGTGGCGTTCCTGATCGCGCGCGGCATCACGGTGCCGGTGCGGTCGATGACCGAGGCGATGAACCGTCTGGCCGGCGGCGACAAGACCGTCTCGGTGCCGGCGCTCGACAACAAGGACGAGATCGGCGAGATGGCCAAGGCCGTCGAGGTGTTCAAGCGCAACGCCATCGAGATGGACCGCCTGACCGCCGAGCAGGAGGAGCAGAAAAAGCGCGCCGAAATCGAGAAGCGCCGCGGCATGAACGAGATGGCCGACAACTTCGAAGCCAGCGTCAAGGGCGTGGTGCAGACGGTCGCCTCGGCCTCGACGCAGATGGAAGGCAACGCCCAGACGATGTCCAGCGTCGCCGAAGAGACCAACCATCAGGCGGCGGCGGTGGCGGCGGCTTCGGAAGAGGCGTCGGCCAATGTGCAGACGGTGGCCTCGGCGGCCGAGGAACTGTCGTCCTCGATCAGCGAGATCAGCCGCCAAGTCTCGCAGGCGGCCCGCATCGCCGGCCAGGCGGTCGAAGAGGCGCGCCACACCAACGGCATCATCCAGGGCCTCGCCTCGGCGGCCGGCAAGATCGGCGAGGTGGTCAATCTGATCAACGACATCGCCAGCCAGACCAACCTGCTGGCGCTGAACGCGACGATCGAGGCGGCCCGCGCCGGCGACGCCGGCAAGGGCTTCGCCGTGGTCGCCAACGAGGTCAAGTCGCTCGCCAACCAGACCGCCAAGGCGACCGACGAGATCGGCGGCCAAATCTCCGGCGTTCAGTCCGCCACCCAGCAGGCCGTGACGGCCATCGAATCGATCGGCAAGGTGATCGCCGAGATCAGCGAAATCTCGTCGGCCATCGCCTCGGCGGTCGAGGAGCAGGGCGCCGCGACCCAGGAGATCGCCCGCAACGTCGAGCAGGCGGCGCTTGGCACCAAGGAGGTCTCGTCGAATATCGGCGGCGTCACCCAGGCGGCCGGCGAGGCCGGCGCGGTGGCCAATCAGGTGCTCACGGCGGCCGGCGAATTGTCGCGGCAGTCGGAAATCCTGCGCTCCGAGGTCGACGGCTTCATCGCCCGCATCCGCGCCGGCTGATCGGCGCTTTCATCGTCGTTCCCGCGAAAGCGGGAACCATGGACCCCCGCGTGGCGCCGAGTGAAGAGCTTCGAATCCAGATTTCCAACTCGCTGATTTTGGCCGTCATGCCCGCGAAAGCGCCGCAGGTTCACTTTTTGTCCCCTTTTCCGTCATGGCCGGGCTTGACCCGGCCATCCAC
>JADFZP010000500.1 GCA_015232485.1 Alphaproteobacteria bacterium | reverse complement strand
CGCGTGCTGCTGGCCGATTCCGCCGCCTACGAGCATCCGCTGGCCGAGGCCCTGGATGCGCGTGGCCGGCGTGTCGCGCGTGCTGCTGGCCGATTCCGCCGCCTACGAGCATCCGCTGGCCGAGGCCCTGGCCCCGCTGGTGGTCGGCTTGGCCAAGGATTTCGGCCATGTGCTGGCGCCCGCCACCACCATGGGCAAGAACCTGCTGCCGCGCGTCGCGGCGCTGCTCGACGTGGCCCAGATTTCCGAGATCTGCGCCGTGGTGTCGCCCGACACCTTCGTGCGCCCGATCTATGCCGGCAACGCCCTGGCCACCGTCCAGTCCAAGGACGCCGTCAAGGTGATCACCGTGCGCGGCACCGGCTTCGAGCCCGCCGCCGCCCTGGGCGGCCAAGGCGCCATCGTCGAAATTCCCTCGGTCGACGCGCCGGCCCTGTCGGCCTTCGTCGGCCAGCAGCTTTCCAAGTCCGAGCGGCCCGAACTGACCGCCGCGCGCGTCGTCGTCTCGGGCGGTCGCGGCATGCAGTCGGGCGACAACTTCCATCTGCTCGAGGCGGTCGCCGACAAGCTGGGCGCCGCCGTCGGCGCCTCGCGCGCCGCCGTCGACGCGGGCTTCGTGCCCAACGACCTGCAAGTCGGCCAGACCGGCAAGATCGTCGCGCCCGAGCTGTATCTCGCGGTCGGCATCTCCGGCGCCATCCAGCATCTGGCCGGCATGAAGGACTCCAAAGTCATCGTGGCGATCAACAAGGACGAGGAGGCGCCGATTTTCCAGGTCGCCGATTACGGCCTTGTCGCCGATCTGTTCCAGGCCCTACCCGAACTCGCCGCCGAACTCGAGCGGCAGGGCGTGGGCCGGTGATTCGACATTCAAACCCCCGGGGGCTTCGAGCATGATCCAGAAAATCGGCGTCATCGGTGCCGGCCAAATGGGCAATGGCATCGCGCATGTCTGCGCCGTGTCCGGCTACGACGTGCAACTGCTGGACGCCAATGAGGACCAGCTCAGGAAGGCCCTCGCCACGATCGGCAAGAACCTCGACCGTCAGGTCACCAAGGGCAAGATCACGGCCGATCAGAAGGCCGAGGCGCTCGAGCGCATCAAGATCGGCTCGAACTATTCGATCTTCGCCGACTCGGATCTGGTCGTCGAGGCGGCGACCGAGAACGAAGTCGTCAAGAAGGCGATCTTCCAGCAGCTTTGCCCGGTGCTGAAGCCCGAGGCGCTGATCGCCTCGAACACCTCGTCGATCTCGATCACCCGTCTGGGCGCCTCGACCGATCGGCCCGGCCGCTTCATGGGCATGCACTTCATGAACCCGGTCCCGCTGATGCAGCTCGTCGAGCTGATCCGCGGCATCGCCACCGCCGAAGACACCTTCCAACTGGTGCGCGAAGTGGTCGTGCGGATGGGCAAGAACCCGGTCAGCGCCGAGGACTTCCCCGCCTTCATCGTCAACCGCATCCTGCTGCCGATGATCAACGAGGCGGTCTACACCCTGTACGAGGGCGTCGGCTCGGTCGACGCGATCGACACGGCGATGCGTCTGGGCGCCAACCATCCGATGGGGCCGCTCGAACTGGCCGACTTCATCGGCCTGGACGTCTGCTTGGCGGTGATGCAGGTGCTGCATGACGGCCTCGCCGACACCAAGTATCGCCCCTGCCCGCTGCTCGTGAAATATGTCGAAGCCGGCTGGCTGGGTCGCAAGACCGGCCGCGGCTTCTACGACTATTCGGGCGAGAAGCCCGTCCCGACCCGCTGATCGCGGAAAGCCCCGCCCTCCACCAAACGGAGGGCAGGGCGCTTTGCCCCGGCGCGGCGGCAG
Source organism: Alphaproteobacteria bacterium (assembly GCA_015232485.1). Taxonomy (GTDB): domain Bacteria; phylum Pseudomonadota; class Alphaproteobacteria; order Rhodospirillales; family Magnetospirillaceae; genus JADFZP01. Next base: position 1,208 of record JADFZP010000500.1, on the reverse strand, counting down.
GCTATAAGAAGGGCTGGCCCCTTCAGCCGGATGGATTCCCTGTGACTTGGCTGTCCGACGGCATTAGGCCGTACGTCGCCCTGGTTCTGTTCTGCCTCGCCCTGTACCTGCCGGGCTTGGCGGCGGTGCCGCCGCTCGACCGCGACGAGGCGCGCTTCGCCCAGGCGACCCGTCAGATGGTCGAGACCGGCGACTACGTCCACATCTTCTTCCAAGACGAGGCGCGCACCAAAAAGCCGGTCGGCATCCACTGGATGCAGGCGGCCAGCGTGCGGATGCTCGAAGCCGAACAGGCGATCTGGGCCTATCGCCTGCCCTCGGTCCTGGGGGTCTTGGCGGCGGCGCTGCTCACCTTCGCCTATGGGACGACGCTGGTCGGGCGCCAAGGCGCGCTGCTGGGGGCGGCGTTCCTGGCCGCCGCGCTGATCGCGGTGCTCGAGGCGCATCAGGCCAAGACCGACGCGATGCTGCTGGCCTGCGTGGTGGCGGCGCAGGGAACCTTGGCGCGCTTCTATCTGCGCGGCAAGGCCGGCGCGGTCGACACGCTGCTGTTCTGGCTGGCGCAGGGCGTGGGCATCCTGATCAAGGGACCGATCGTGCCGCTGGTCACCGTGCTGACCATGGCCGCGCTGGGCATCGCCGACCGGCGGATCGGCTGGGCGCGCTCGATGCGCGTGCTGTCCGGTCTGGTGATCGTGGTGGCGATCGTCGGCCCCTGGGCGGCGGCGGTCAGCGCCGGCGGCAACGGCTTCATCGGCAAGGCGATCGAGACCGATCTGCTGCCCAAGCTGATCGGTGGTCAGGAATCGCATGGCGCTTGGCCGGGCTATTATCTGTTGCTGGCGCCGCTGACCTTGTGGCCGGCCTCGCTGTTCGTGCCGGCCGCCTTCGTGCGCGCTTGGCGGGGACGCGCGACGCCCGCCTTGCGCTTTCTGCTGGCCTGGGTGATTCCGGCCTGGGTGGTCTTCGAACTGGTGCCGACCAAGCTGCCGCATTACACGCTGCCGCTTTATCCCGCGCTGGCGCTGCTGGCCGGCTGGGCGGTGGTCAATGGCGACGTCTTGCTGAAGGGGCGCGGCACGCGATTCTGGGGCTGGGCGTGGGGGCTGGTGGGCGCAGGCTTGGCCGGCGCCTCGATCGCCGCGCCGGTGCTGATGGGCGACGGCTTTTCCCCCTGGTCGGCGCCGGCCGCGCTGGCCGCCTTGGCC
>JADFZP010000499.1 GCA_015232485.1 Alphaproteobacteria bacterium | reverse complement strand
TCCGCGAAGGCGTCCTCCTCCTCGACGCCCAGCAGGGCCTGGGCTTCGGGGGCGGGCAGGGACTGGACTTGGCGGAGTTTGCGGTCGATGGCGCGGCGGCGGATCGCGACGTCGTCGATGGTGCGCTGGGCCTCGGCCAGCTTCTTCTGCACCTTGTCGAGCATCTGGCCGTATTTGCCGAACTCGGTCTTCACGGCGCCCAGGATTTCCCACACCTCGCTCGACCGCTTCTGCATGGCCAGGGTGCGGAAGCCCATTTGCAGGCTGTTGAGCAGGGCGCCCAGCGTGGTCGGGCCGGTCAGGTTGACGCGGTAGTCGCGCTGCAAGCGCTCGACCAGACCGGGGCGGCGCAGCACCTCGGCGTACAGGCCCTCGGTGGGCAGGAACAGGATGGCGAAATCGGTGGTGCGCGGCGGGTTGACGTATTTGTCGAAGATGTCGCGCGCCGCGTTGCGCAGGCGGACCTCCAGCGCCTTGGCGGCGGCCTCGACCGCCTCGGGATCGCCGCGCTCGGAGGCTTCGATCAGGCGCTCGTAGTCCTCGCGCGGGAATTTGGCGTCGATCGGCAGCAGCACCTCGGCCTCGCCGTCGACGCCGCCGCGGCCGGGCAGGCGCACCGCGAACTCGACCCGCTCGGCGGCGCCGTCGCGGCATTGCGCGTCCTTGACGTATTGCTCGGGCGCCAAGACCTGCTCCAGCAGCGCGTGAAGCTGGATTTCGCCCCAGGTGCCGCGCGTCTTGACGTTGGTCAGCACCTTCTTCAAATCGCCCACGCCGGTCGCCAGGGTCCGCATCTCGCCCAGGCCGAGATGCACCTGCTCCAGGCGCTCGCTGACCAGCTTGAAGGATTCGCCCAGCCGCTTCTCCAGCGTGCCTTGCAGCTTCTCGTCGACCGTCTGGCGCATTTGGTCGAGTCGCTGGCCGTTGTCCTCCTGCAATTTGGTCAAGCGGCGCTCGACCGTCTCGTTCAGATGGCCGATCCGTTCGGCCAGCAGTCCGGCCATCCCGGTCATCTGGCGGGTCAGCGAGTCGCCATAATCCTTGAGCGCCGACCCGACCTCGCCGCGCTGGCGGGCCATGTCCTCGCGCAAGGCGCGCTCCAGGCGTTCAAGGTCGCGGCGCACGCCGTCGTCGGCGGCCCTTCGCCCGGTGCGCAGCCACACCACCGCGATCAGCCCCAGCAGCAGCGCCAGATTGGCGGCCGCCAGGGCGACGGCCAGACTCACGGCCGCGTCTCGGCGAAGGCGGGCAGCGGGTCGCAGCGATGCAGCAAGGCCTCGACGCGCAGGAAACGCGCCTCGGGGATCAGGGCGGGCAGCAGTTTTTGGGCGAAGCCGATGCCGGCGATCAGGGTGATCTCGGCCTGGGTGATGGCGCCGTCCGGGTCGATCATGGCGTCCAGCGCGGCCAGCCCGGCCAGCACCTGGCTTTCGCATTGCTGGGCGTGCGGCTCGTGCAGCGTCTCGGGCGGGCGGCGCAGGCGCTCGCGATAGACCTCGATCGCCTTGTCGGTGACGCCGGTGGCCAGCGCCAGGCGCTTGCTCACCAAGCGGCGGCCGGGGCCGGCCGGCGGGATCAGGGCGCGCGACGGGCCGGCCAATTCGTCGAGATGGTCCAGGATGGCGGCCGAATCGATGATCACCTCGCCATCCGCCAGCACCAGGGCCGGCACGCGGCCAAGCGGATTGTAGACCAGGATCTGGTCGCGCTGGTCGACGGTCGACAGCGCCCGCTGCTGGTGCTCGATGCCCAGCAGCCGCAGGCTGATCGCCACGCGGCGGACATAGGGCGAAAGGTTGCGGCCGATCAGAATCATGTGTTGTTCCCCCTCAAGTCCGCCCGTTGATTCCGTGGAAGGTCGAGATGACGTGCCAGGCTTCCTCGGCGGTCTCGACGAAGCGGAACATCTCGACGTCCTCGGGCGAGATGACGCCCTCGCCGACCATGGTGTCCAGATTGATGACCCGCTCCCAATACTCCTTGCCGAACAGCAGGAAGGGAATCGGCTCGATCTTGCCGGTCTGCATCAGGGTGGCCGCCTCGAACAATTCGTCCAGGGTGCCGAAGCCGCCGGGGAAGAAGACCAGCGCCCTGGCGCGGGCCAGGAAGTGCATCTTGCGGATCGCGAAATAATGGAAGCGGAAGCACAGCTCGGGGGTGATCCAGCGATTGGGCCCCTGCTCGGCCGGCAGAACGATGTTCAGTCCCACCGATTTGGCGCCCACGTCGGCGGCGCCGCGGTTGGCCGCCTCCATGATGCCGGGACCGCCGCCGGTCAGCACCACGAAGTCGCAATCGCCCTGGCCGCTGGCGCACACCGACGAGACGATGCGGCCTAAGCGGCGCGATTCCTCCCAATAGCGGCTGTTGGCCAACATGCGGCGCGCCACGCCGACCTGGGCGGCCAAGCGGAGGTCGTCGGGATGGGCGCGGGCCTGCGCCTCGACGTCGTGCAAGGCGCGCTGGGCGGTGGCCGGGTCGGGGATGCGGGCGCTGCCGAACACCGCGATGGTCGAGCGCACGCCCTGCTCGCGCAAATGCATCTCGGGCTTCAGCAATTCGAGCTGAAGCCGCACCGGACGCAATTCGTCGCGCAGCAGGAAATCATCGTCCTCATAGGCCAGGCGATAGGCGGGATCGGCGGTCTGCGGCGTGACGGCCGGAGCCGCTTCGGCCAGATCGGCCTCGTCGCGCGCGGTGGGCAGCGGCCCATGGGCGGGTTCGTGGATCATCTCTTTTGTCATATGGGGACGGTCCGCCCTAGTTCAGTCGCTCGACGATGCGCAGCGGGTCGCAGTTCATCCGCTCGTGCAGGCGCTCGACCATGTTGCGTTCGATGGCGTCGGCCGAGGCCGCGAAGCGCTCGACGGCGTTCGCGCAGCCCGGATCGGAGTCGGCCCGGTACAGCCGCTCGGTCCGCACCGGAGCCGGCGGCGGCGGCGCGTTGAGGCCGGCGGCCAGCCAACCCCCCGCGAAACCGCACGACATCGCCAGCACCACGGTGGCCGGAAGGCCCCACAGCACCGGATGGGCCAGCACCACAT
>JADFZP010000498.1 GCA_015232485.1 Alphaproteobacteria bacterium | reverse complement strand
CTGGGCTCGATGTTCGCGGCGGCCGGCTTGGGCAACCACGGCTGGGCGGGGGCGGTGGCCGGGGTGCGCGACCGGCTGCTGCGCCGCGAGGCGCTGGAGAAGCGGCTTGAATACCTGCCGTTCGGCAATCCGCTGGCCAGTCTCCAACTCAGCAGCGGTTTCGGGGCGCGCGAGGGTGGGCACGAGGGGCTTGATCTCACCGCGCCGGTCGGCACTCCGGTGCTCGCCACCGGGCGCGGCGTGGTCGCGGTGGCGGGGCCGCGCGGCCCCTACGGGCTGATGGTCGAGCTGCGCCACGGCGAGGGGATGGTCACCCGCTACGCCCATCTCGATTGCCTGTCGGTGGCCGAGGGCGCGGTGGTGCCGCTGGGGGCGCCGCTCGGCGAGGTCGGCGCCACCGGGCGCACCACCGGGCCGCATCTGCATTACGAGATCCGCCAGGGCGACCGGGCGCTCGATCCGTTGCGCTTCCTGCTGGCCGGGTCGTCCTAGACCGCGGCCGCGGCGGGCGATATGGTGGGGCCATGACCGCCCACCAAACCGACACGCCGTTCGCCGAAGCCCTCGCCTCGCACCAAGCCGGCCGCCTGGACGAGGCCCGCCGGGGATATGACGACATCCTGAAAGGCGACCCGCTGCATGCCGGGGCGCTGCACCTGCTCGGCGTGCTGTCGCACCAGTCGGGCCATGCGGCGGGGGCGATCGATCTGGTCCGCCGCGCCGTCGAGGTGAAGCCCGACTACGCCGAGGCGCACGCCAATCTGGGGGTGATCCTGCAAGCCGCCGGCCACCTCGCCGAGGCCGAGGAAAGCCTGCGCAACGCGGTGGTCTGCGACCCGCGCTCGCCGCAGCATCTCACCTGTCTGGGGGTGGCGTTGCAGGCCAACGGCAAGGCGGCCGAGGCGGCCTTCTGCCATCGCCACGCCCTGCGCGTGGACGCCGGCCATGCCGACGCATGGTCCAATTGGGGCATCGCGCTCAAGTCGCTGGGCCAACTCGACGAGGCCGAACGGGCCTATCGGCGGGCGCTCGCCCTGCGGCCCGGCCACGCCGACGCGCTGGTCAATCTGGGCACCCTGCTCGAGGCGCGCGATCGGCTCGACGAGGCGGTGGACTGTTGGCGCCAGGCGCTGGACAGCCAGCCTGGCCATGCCGACGCCTGGTCGAACCTCGCCAACGCCCTGCAAGCGCTGGATCGGCCGGAAGAGGCGGTGGCCGCCTACGATCGGGCGCTGGCGCAGGCTCCGCAGCATCCCGAGGCCCATTGGAACCGCGGGTTGGCGCTGCTGTCGATGGGCCAATTCCGCGAGGGCTGGCGGGAATACGAATGGCGCTGGCGCCGGCCGGACATGGTGACCCAGGCCCGCGAATTCCTGCAACCGCCCTGGATGGGCCAGCCGCTCGACGGCGAGACGGTGCTGCTGCACGCCGAGCAGGGGCTGGGCGACAGTCTGCAATTCATCCGCTACGCCCCCATGGTGGCGGCGCGCGGCGGCCGCGTGGTGATCGAGACCCATGCCGAGTTGGCGCGTCTGTGCGCCTCGGCGGCCGGAATCGAGCGGATCGTGGTGCGCGGCGGGCCGCTGCCACCCTTCGATTTCCACGCCCCGCTGCTCAGCCTGCCCCGCCTGCTGGGCACCACGCTGGAGACCATTCCCGCCGACATCCCCTATCTCGAGGCCGATCCGGCGGCGCGCGACCGCTGGCGCGACCGTCTGGCCGGCCTGTCGGGGCGGCGGATCGGCGTGGTGTGGCAAGGCAGCCGGACCCACGCCAACGACCGGCGGCGCTCGCTCGCCCTGGCCAATCTGGCGCCGCTGGCGCGGTTGGGCGGGTCGGTGACGTTCGTGTCGCTGCAAAAGGGTTTCACCGGCGAGGCGCCGTTTCCGCTCGAAGCCTTTCCGCTGGGCGACTTCGCCGACACGGCGGCGCTGGTCTCGGAACTCGATCTGGTCATCGCGGTCGACACGGCGGTGGCCCATCTGACCGGCGCGCTGGGCCGGCCGGGCTTCGTGCTGCTGCCCTATGCCGCCGATTGGCGCTGGCTGCGCCATCGCGCCGACAGCCCGTGGTATCCGACCCTCAGGCTGTTCCGCCAGCCGCGGCCGGGGGACTGGGCATCGGTCGTGGACGCCGTCGCGGCGGTCCTTTCGCAAGGATAACCCACACCTCTTTCAGGGTTGCGAAAAGGTCGCATCCTGGCGCACTGTGGAATGGATGGTGACCTTCGACCTCCATTACCACGGCAATGTCTTCGGGACATCGGCCGGCGTTCGCGGGCGACGGCTGCGGGCTCATCGGCAGGCTTTGGAGCTGGCCGGCGTCGATTTCGTCGCCTCGACCGAGCACGCCTACAAGCTGCCGCTCGACGCCTTCCTGTATCTGCGCGAGGCGACCGAGGGCATTCACACCGCCATTCTGCCGGCCGTCGAGGCGATCTCGCGCGAGGGCGTCGACGTCATCTTCCTTTATCCCGACGAGGCCGCGCTGCGCTGGGCGCTCAGGGATCTGCAACCCTTCGGCTTCGCCTTGCGCGACTTCGGGCGGCTGCGCGACGCCACCGGCGGGCTGGCGCTGATTCCGCACCCCTTCACGCCCGGCCGCACCGGCATGGCCAGCGCGCTGGGGTCCGAGGTGTTCCTGGAACTCAGCCCGCAGGCCGATTACGTCGAGGTCCACAACGGCTCGGCGCTGCACATCATCAATCTGTACGACGAGCGCAAGCTGGCCCGCATCGGCCACCGCCTGACCCGGCTGCGCAACATGCACGAGCTGCCGATGGATTTGCGCGACGAGGGAGCCGGCTGGGCGATCGGCTCGGACGCCCATTTCCCCGGCCATCAATTCGTGGTCGGCGCCACCGACGAGGCGCTGCCCGAGGGCGGGTGGTTCGAATTGCTGTCGCGCCGCCTGAAATTCCGCGAGGTCGGCGTGCGACCGCCGGCCCGCCTGTCGCGCCGCTACAACCATCTGGTCCGCAGCGGCTACTGCGCCATGAGCGAGGCGGCGATCAAGCTGTCCCACCGCATGGCGCTGGCCGGCTGAA
>JADFZP010000497.1 GCA_015232485.1 Alphaproteobacteria bacterium | reverse complement strand
GGCGCTGGCCACCGCGGTGGCGGCGGCGGCGGCCGAGCGGAACATCGGGGCCGGCGAGTTGCGCTCGGCGGCCGGGATGCTTTGCGGGGCGCGCGTCTGCTCGACCAGCGAGATGTAGGTCGGGCGGTTCTTGACCTGGGACTCGGCGTCGATGCCGGTGGCGACCACGGAAACCCGCATCTTGCCTTCCAGGCGCTCGTCGAAGGTCGAGCCGAAGATGATGTTGGCGTCGGGATCGACTTCGTCACGGATGCGGTTGGCGGCCTCGTCGACCTCGAACAGCGTCATGTCCATGCCGCCGGTGATGTTGATGAGCACGCCGCGCGCGCCCTTCATCGAGGTGTCGTCGAGCAGCGGGTTCGAGATGGCGGCCTCGGCGGCGTCCAGGGCGCGCTTTTCGCCCTCGGCCTCGCCGGTGCCCATCATCGCCTTGCCCATCTCGCTCATCACGGTGCGGATGTCGGCGAAGTCCAGGTTGATCAGGCCGGGCATGACCATCAGATCGGTCACGCCGCGCACGCCCGAATACAGCACGTCGTCGGCCATCTTGAAGGCGTCGGCGAAGGTGGTGCGTTCCGAGGCGACCCGGAACAGGTTTTGGTTCGGGATGATGATCAGCGTATCGACATACTGCTGAAGCTCCTCGATCCCGGCCTCGGCGAGGCGCATCCGATGCTGGCCCTCGAAGTGGAAGGGCTTGGTCACCACGCCGACCGTCAGGATGCCGTTCTCTCGCGCGGCGCGGGCGATCACCGGCCCGGCGCCGGTGCCGGTGCCGCCGCCCATGCCGGCGGTGATGAACACCATGTTGGAATTGCCGAGCTGTTCAAGGATCTCCTCGATCGACTCTTCCGCCGCCGCCCGACCGGTGTCGGGACGGGCGCCGGCCCCCAGGCCTTGCGTGGTGGCGACGCCAAGCTGAATGCGCCGCTCGGTGCGGGCCTGGTTCAGCGACTGCGCGTCGGTGTTGGCGACGATGAACTCGACGCCTTCCAAATGAGACTGAATCATGTTGTTGACGGCGTTGCCACCGGCGCCACCGACGCCGATGACGGTGATTCGAGGCTTCAGTTCCGGCCCCTTCGGCGATTGAAAGTTCAACATCAGTACCCTCCGCGATTGGTTTGATGCTCTCTTAAGCGTTCATTAGAAGTTTTTTCGTATCCAATGTCCTAGCCTGCCAAGCATAGTGCCCGGATTCTCCGAGCCGCGAGAAGCGTTGGCTGGTCGTTCTGTATGGTGGTGCAGGGCGAAACGCAAAAGCCCGGCGCACGTGCTGAAGGCGGGGCCGCCGGTCGCCTCGGCGAGGCCCAGAAGGCCCACCGGGCGGCCCATGCGGACCTGCTTGTCGAGGATCAGGGCGGCAAGATCGCGCACCCCCTGCATCTGGCTGCCGCCGCCGGTCAGAACGACGCGGCGCCCGGCCAGTTTGTCGAATCCACCCGATTCCAGATGGCTGCGCACCAGTTCGAAGGTCTCTTCGAGGCGCGGCTTGATGATCTGGACCAGCATCGAGCGGGGAAGCTGATTGGCCTGTCCGTCCTCGTCCTCGCCGACCAGCGGCACCGCCAGGATGTCGCGATCGTCCGAGGGGGACGGCATGGCGCTGCCATACAGCGTCTTCATGCGCTCGGCATGGGCCAAGGGGGTCGACAGGCCGCGCGCGATGTCGTTGGTGACGTGATGGCCCCCCACCGCGATGACGTCGGTGTGGACCAGCTCGCCGCCCAGGAACACCGCCATCGAGGTGGTGCCGCCGCCCATGTCGATGCAGGTGACGCCCAGTTCCTTCTCGTCCTCGACCAGACAGGCGAGTCCCGAGCAATACGAAGAGACGACGCGCGCTTCGATCCCCAGATGGCAGCGGCTGACCACGGTCGCCAGATTGCGCAAGGGGCCGGGGGCGGCGCTGATCATGTGCAAGGCGACCGACAGCTTTTGGCCGAACATGCCGCGCGGGTCGCGGATGCCCTCGTTGCCGTCCACCGCGAAGCCGGTGGGCACGACGTGGATGGTCTCGCGTTCGGGGCCGACGCTCGAGTGGTGGCGCCCGTGATCGAGCAGGCGCCCGATGTCGCCGTCGTCGATCGGATGGCCGTTGAGGCCCAGATCGACCTTCAGATTGTGCGAGTTGGGCGTGCCGCCGGTGACGTTGACGACCACCTCGTCGATGCGCTCGCCGGCCATCTGCTCGGCGGCGTCGACGGCGGCGCGGATCGAATGCTCGGCCTCGTCCATGTCGACCACGGCGCCGCCGCGGATGCCGCGCGACAATTGATGGCCGATGCCCAGGATCTTCAGCGTGCCGTCGTCCTGGCCGCGCGCGATGAAGCAGCACACCTTGGTGGTGCCGACGTCCAGGGCGGCGATCAGGCCACTGCGCAGCTTGCTTTTCATGGTCAGGCGTCCTTGCCGGGCACGGCGCCGCGGCGGCGTTCGTTGACCGGCTTGACCGGCTCGGTCGGGGTGGTGCCGATCACCAGACGGTCGGGCACCCGCAGATCGATCATGGTCAGGCGGCGGTCGAGCAGGTTCTCCTCGCGCGAGTAGCGGGCCAGACGGCGCCACGCGGCGTCGGCGTTCTCCTCGGGCAGGCGGACGTCGATTCCACCCTCCAGGCGATCGAGCACCAGATTCCAGCGCCGGCCCGAGACGCGCACGGCGGCCTTGACCCGGCGGGCCAGTTCCGGCTCCTCGGCCAGCATGGCGACCAGCGCGGCGGCATGGGCGGGGGCGTCGTCGCCGACCACCAGGGGCAGCGCGGCGAAGGGCGAGACCTCGACCGGGATGGTGGCGCCCTCGGCGTCGACCAGCACGAAGCGCCCGGCGATCTGCCAGCGGGCCACCGGCTCGCGCTCGACGATCGAGACCAGCACGGTGTCGGGCAAATGGCGCTCGACCACGGCGCGGCGCACCCAGGACAGCTTTTCGACGCGCTGGCGCACGGCGTCCAGATCGACGGCGAGGATCGGCGCGCCGCGATCCACCGCGACGGCGGCCAGCAATTCGCCGGCCGGCGTGCGGACGCGGCCCTCGACGAACACCTCGCGCACCG
>JADFZP010000496.1 GCA_015232485.1 Alphaproteobacteria bacterium | reverse complement strand
GACACGCGCTCGCGCTGGGGCTCTTGCACGGCGGCCGGCGATCTGGCCTTCTCGTGGCGGCTGGTGCTGGCTCCCGAATCGGTGCTCGACTACGTTGTGGCGCACGAGGTCGCGCATCTGGTCGAGATGAACCACTCCCGCGATTTCTGGCGGCTGGTCTTGGGGATGGCGCCGCACGCCGCCCAGGCCCGCCGCTGGCTGAAGACCAACGGGGCCGCCTTGCACCGTTACGGCTGACCGACAGGGGACCAAATGCTTGAACTGACGTCGATTTTTCTCGCGGTGTTCCTGGCCGAGCTGGGCGACAAGACCCAGCTCGCCACCATGCTGTTCGCCACCGACGGCGATCGCAATCCCTGGGCGGTGTTCGGCGCGTCGGCCGCCGCGCTGACCCTGTCCAGCGCCATCGCCGTGCTGCTGGGCGCCTTCGCCGGCAAATACATGGCGATGATCCCGCTGAAGCCGATCGCCGGGGTGGGCTTCGTGGTGATCGGCGCCTGGACCCTGTTCGACCACTTCAAGGGGGCCTGAGCTGGACCGGCCACGCCCCGAGTCGCTGCCGGTCGCCGTGCTGCTGACCGCCCTGGTGGCGTTCGGCGCGGTGTCGACCGATCTGTATCTGCCCTCGCTGCCCGACCTGACCGTGGCGTTCGGGGCCAGCGTGTCGCAGGTGCAGTTGACGCTGAGCGTGTTCGTGGCCGGCTTCGCGGTCGCGCAACTGATCTATGGGCCGCTGTCCGACCGCTTCGGGCGGCGCCGCGTGCTGATCGCCGGGGTCGTCACCTATTTCCTGGCCAGCCTGGTCTGCCTGTCGGCGACCACCATCGAGGGGCTGATCTTCGGGCGCTTCCTGCAAGCGCTGGGGGCCTGCTCGGGGCCGGTGATCGGGCGGGCCATCGTGCGCGACGTCTATCCGCGCGAGCAGGCGGCGCGGGTGTTCAGCTACATGGCCTCGGCGATGGCGCTGGCCCCCGCCGTGGCGCCGATCGTCGGCGGCTGGGCGCACAGCCTGTGGGGCTGGCAGGCCAATTTCGTGCTGCTGAGCCTGTTCGGCGCCGCCCTGCTGATCGGCGTGTGGCTGATGCTGGTCGAGACCAACGCCCATCCCGACCCGCACGCCCTGGTGCCCCGGCGCATGCTGCGCACCTATTGGAGCCTGCTGCGCGACCGGGGTTTCCTGGGCCATGTGATGACCGCCGGATTCAGTTTCGGAGGGTTGTTCTCGTTCATCTCGGGCTCGGCCTTCGTGCTGATCGGCGTGCTGAAGGTCGACGCCCGCGATTTCGGCTTCGCCTTCGGCGCCGTGGTGGCCGGCTACATCGCCGGCACCTTCACCGCCGGCCGCTTAAGCCGCCGGGTCGGGCTGGAGCGGATGATCGGGGCCGGCACCCTGCTGGGCTGCGCGGCCGGCGCCCTGCTGGCCGGACTGGCCTTCGCCGGCGTGGAAACCGTCGCCGCCGTGATCGCGCCGATGAGCCTTTACTTCTTCTCGGTCGGCCTGGTCCTGCCCAACGCCACCGCCGCCGCCATCTCGCCCTTCGCGCGGATCGCCGGCAGCGCCTCGGCCATGCTGGGCTGCCTGCAAATGGGCACCGGCGCGCTGGCCGGCTGGGCGGTGGGGCTGCTGCACGACGGCACCACCCGCCCGATGTCGGCGGTCGTGCTGGTCTCCGGGCTGGCGGCGGCGGCGGTTTATTTCGGGGTGGTCAAGAGTCGACCGCCCATCTGATCGAGTTTGCCCTCCCGCCTTGATTTCGAGCAAAAGATTCTTAAAGGAAATGCGAGGCGCCGCGATGTCGGAGCCCTTCATCCGCCGCGAGCGTGGTGGGTTGCATGGCCGGGGGATTTTCAATGGATATGCTTTGGCTCTGGGTGGGCTTCAACGTCTTTGTCTTGGTCCTTCTTGCGCTGGACCTGGGCATCCTGCATCGCGGCAGCCGTGAAATCGGCGTCAAGGAAGCGTTGTGGCTGAGCCTGGGCTATTTCATTCTGGCCTTGATCTTTGGCGCCGGTGTCTTCCATTTCATGGGAGAGGACAAGGGATACCAATTCCTAACCGGTTACCTGATCGAGAAGAGCCTCAGCGTCGACAACATCTTTGTCTTCGTCCTGATCTTCACCCACTTCGCGGTGCCCCCGCGGTATCAGCACAAGGTCCTATTCTGGGGCATCCTCGGCGCGCTGGCGATGCGGGCCTCGTTGATCGTCGTCGGGGCGGCGGTCATCGAGACCTTCCATTGGGTGCTGTATATCTTCGGCGCGTTTCTCATCGTCACCGGCATCAAGATGCTGGTCGGCGCGAACGCGAAACCGGACCTGGAAAGCAACAGCGTCAACAGGTTCATTCGCAGGCATTTTCGGGTCACCCCGGACTATGACGGGGACCGCTTCTGGGTCCGTCGCGATGGCTTGCTGTACATGACGCCGCTGTTCGTCGTGCTGGCGCTTGTCGAGGTGACGGACCTGGTGTTCGCGCTCGACTCCATTCCCGCCATATTCGCGATCACGACCGATCCCTTCATCGTCTATACGTCGAACGTCTTCGCGATCCTTGGCTTGCGTGCGCTGTATTTCGCCCTGGCGACGGTCGTGCATCGGTTCCATTACCTGAAATACGGACTCTCGCTCGTCCTGGTCGTCATCGGCCTCAAGATCATTCTCAACGCATGGTTTGGAGCGAAGGTTGTTCCGACCGAACTGGCGCTGCTGATCACCGCCGTCCTGGTGGGCGGTTCGATGCTGATCTCGGTGATGAAGACCCGGCGCGCATCTCCCAAGGAGGCGGCCGAGGTCGGCCCCGCGGGATGGGTTCCCGGCAGCCGGGGAAAGCAGGACGAGAAGGAAGGGTGATCGCCCGCGGGAGTTCAATCGCCCTAAACCAACAGCCGACCAAGCAACGAATTGAGCACCAGCCGCCCGGCCGGCGTGGCGGCCAAGCGGCCATTGGTCTGGATCAGGAATCCCTCGTCCACCATCTCGGCCAGCGCCACGGGATCGACCGCGAGCGCGATGGTGGATAGCGGGATGCCGCGGGTCAGGCGCAGGCGCATCAAGGCC
>JADFZP010000495.1 GCA_015232485.1 Alphaproteobacteria bacterium | reverse complement strand
CAATGGCAAGCCAACCACGCCAACTCGCTCAGGTTGGGACGCGCTGACCGCGGCTCGAATTCTTCGAGGCGGCGGGCTCGACGCCGGATGGTTTCCCCGGACTCCGCCAAGGCCCGGCAGACCTCGTCAGGCAGAATCCCGTCGGGCCGTCCTCCACCGTCCAACAAGGAAGCGAGCTTCCGGACAACGGCGATCCTGGCGTTCGGCTGATCCGGTGGCGCTTCCACGCGGGTGATCACGATCTCTGTGCGCCAGGACTTCGTCAGGAAGCAGCGGTAGCCGGTGGCGGCGAATTTGTCCCAAAGCGCCAAGTCCGTCGCATCGACGGAGGCGGCCCGTTCGCCGATGCGCCATTGCCCGAAACGATGCCAGTCCGACCACCGCTCGGCCAAGCGCTCATTGATCGCGCGCCAGCGCGCCAGTTGGGCGCCGCCGTCCCGTCGGCCACAGAGCCCCAGGAAAGAAGCGACGCCCGCTATGCTGGCGGGGTTCTCCTTGGCGGCCGCCGCGACATTTTCGAACCAGGAGTCGTCGGGCATGTTCGGGCATCGTCCGAGCAGATCCACGCGCGCAAGGAACCACGCGCCGACTTGCGGTCGAGCCGTTCGCGCCAGTCGGCGACCCCAGCCCAGCCAGCGGGCCAGACCCTCCTCCCCATGGCGGCGCCTCACCGTGGCGGAGCATTCCAGCAGGCGGTTCGCCGAAAGCGGAACCAACTCCGACGACAGCTCTGACGCGGTTCGCCACAGCGACCTCAACTCGTGCCATGACGGCATCGGGTGCGCCGCCAATGGATGGAACATGCGTGGGCTGGGCGCTCCGCCTCCGAAGGCCCGCAATTCCTCGGCCACTTCGCCGAGGGGCCAGCGCCGTCGGATCAGACGCGGCGCCACCGTGTCCCATCTCAGAATCAGCAGGCCGTTCCCGGCGCAAACTTCAGTGACGCTGGTCATCTCCTCGAGCTTCCCGATTCGGACGGCGCGCGGAGCGTGCCGCAGATAGACGGTGGCGGCGGCCCAGCCGAACCGTTCGTGCAGCCGTTGCGCGGTGGCGCATATCTCGGCCAGCACGGTCGGCCGGTGACGCGCGGCCCAGCCGGTGGATTCGATGGCCGAAAGCGCGTGCATCGTCGTGGTCATCCCGAGTGGAGGCTCGGCCGCGCGCGCCAGCGGCGCATATCCGGCCAACGCGCGCAGCCAGAGCCTCAGCCGGAGAGGGGTCTTGGCCAGGGTGACGGAGGTCCGCACGATGTTGTTGGGAACATAGTCGACGGTCCCCAGTACCCCGTTCAGCGCGGCGCAGACGGCCAAGGCCAACTCGGTCCGCGACTGCTCCGGCAGAGCGGAGGCGAGATCGAACAGGCCGCGCAGCATGCTGGCGCAACTGGATGGCCATGCGACCGGAACGTCGTCGAGCAGATGCGTGCCGGGAGCCGAGGCGGCCCGCCGCGCCTCTCTTTCGTGGCGCTGAATCCAGTCGCAAAACGCGAAGGTGACTCGCCCTTCCGGAAGCGCATGCCGTCCCAGCAGGAAAACCCCCCATAAAGGTTCGACCATGAAGGGCTGCCGCACCAGCGGGAACCGGTGCAACATCTCGCGCAACGGATCGAGGCGCGGATCACGCGCCAGATCCCGCCGCCAATGCTCCTTGCTCTGGAGAAGCGGCTCGGCACCTCCCAGCAGCGCGGCGATGCGGCCGCTCGTCTCGGATTGGATCGCGTAGAGACGCTCCAGGAACGGCGACGGCGCTTCGAGAACGTGGGCGAGCCAGTCGGTCATCCCCGTTTCCCGCGCCCGACCTGCGGATATACCGCCTCCTGGACGCGACATTCCAACAGGAACGGCGACCCAAGCGCCCAGGGGTTTTCGCGCCGGGAAAACGCATAGCCGGCAACCGTGAAGCCGATGCCGGCGGTGGCGGTCAGCAGCGCTGGCAACTGGTCCGGGGTCGATGCCCATTGCAGCAACGCCGCCCCGGCCCAAGGCAGGAAGCGGTGCCCGGCACCGGTGACGCGCTTGGCCCAGTCATTGCGGAACCGGTGCTCCAGCCCGCTACGCAGATCTCGCAGCAGCGCGTCAATCGGCAGACCGGCCTCGAGATGGAAGGGCACTTGGTCCAGATAGCCTCTCACCAACTCATGGTACCGCTCGCGCTCCTCCAGGCATCGCAGCCTGAGGTCGGGCAGCCGGTCGAGATCCGTCAGGGCGTCAGGGTCGGCCGCGATGCCGGGCATCGGCAGGCCGAGGTTGAGGAAGATCACCGCGGCATCGGCCTCCGGCCGGGTGGGCTGTTCCAACGGAGTGCCGTCGGGGCCGAAACGCAGGCACAGCCGGATGAGTTCATGGCTCAGCGGATCGTTGGCGATGGGCTGGATTCCATCGGCCCGGCCCATGGTCAGCGCCAGCACGCAAACCCACAGGTCCGCCCAAAATGCCGGGACCTCGATATTGATGCGGCTTCGGAGATTGGCGCCGATCCGGAACCGTCGCCAAAGTTCGACCAGTTCCGGGGTCAGCTTCTCGACATAGACCTGTGTCGGCCCCAGCCATTGCCGCCGCAAGGCCTCGATACGTGGGTCGTCTCGCAGGGGGCCGCCGAGCATCGCCTCCACGATCCCTTCGTACATGGCGAAGGCGTCGTCCCGGAACCTGTGGAAGTCCGCGTCTCTTAGGAAGCCGTGGCCTGCAACACCGACCTCGAAGTCGCTCTGCCGCTCGGAAACCGTGTCCGGCCGAATGCGGTACAACTGGTCCCAGAGCAGGTATTGGCTTGCCAGGAACGTGTCGTTGTCCACATGAACGGTGGGAACGAATATCGCATTTCGCATGCCGGTCACCTCCCGTCACACTATACGAGCGTTCGCGGTCCGCCGCGCGCTTCGCGTGAAAATAGCAGGCCTACCGCAGCGACGGACATAAGACTCCGAAACTCCGGCCACTCCGCATGTCACCGACGCGGGGAAAACGACATCCTTGCGCCCCGCCCGACCGCCGCGCTAGGCTATTGGACGCGATCAGAAGGATCGGCGCGATGACCTTGCGAATCGGTTTCCTGTTTCCCA
>JADFZP010000494.1 GCA_015232485.1 Alphaproteobacteria bacterium | reverse complement strand
TCCTTCAGCGCCTTCGATTCCTCGGGCGTGGCCTCGCCGTAGATCGGGCGGGGGTCGGATTCGCCGTAGTGGATCTTGCGCGCCTCCTCGGGGAAGCGGTCGCCGACATAGTCGCAGGTCTTCTCGACATGCTGGCGCAGTTCGGTCAGGGCGGCGCGCATTTTCAGCGCGACCTCCTCGACGTGGTGGCCGCGCGTCTTGACGAGGCGCGGCGCCATGGGCGCCTTGGCGACTTGCGGGCTGCCGCAATGCGGGCAGGCGACCTCGCCGGCCGCCATTTGCGCCTCGCAGGTTTCGCCGTTGCGGAACCACGCCTCGAAGGAGTGGTCGTGGTCGCATTTCAGTTCGAACAGGATCATGACAAGCCCATACTGCGCCAGTTTCGTCGAGAAGGGAAACGTCATGGCCAAATCGCCGTCGCTGGAACCGTCCGCCTGGGTCGTCCGCTTCGCGCCCTTGGTGCGGCCGGGCGGGCCGGTGCTCGATCTCGCGGCGGGCGGCGGCCGGCATGCGCGGCTGTTCCTCGGACGGGGCCATCCGGTGACGGCGGTCGACCGCGAGGTCGAGGGATTGGCCGATGTCGGCCCATGCGCCGAGGTGGTGCGGGCCGATCTCGAGGACGGCTCGCCCTGGCCGTTTCCCGAACGGCGCTTCGCCGCGATCGTGGTCACCAACTATCTGTATCGCCCGCTGTTCGCGCGCCTGCTCGACGCGATCGAGGAGGGTGGACTTTTGATCTACGAGACCTTCGCCCAGGGCAACGAGGCGTGGTCCCGCCCGCGCAACCCCGACCATTTGCTTGAGCGCGGCGAGTTGCTGCGCCTCGCCCTGTCGGGACATCTGAGCGTCGTCGCCTTCGAGGAGGGCCTGACGCCCAAGCCTTCGGTGGTGCAGCGCCTGTGCGCCGTGGCGTCCCCCGAACCGGTCGATTTGCGCCCAGGCCCCGGCGACGCCATTTTCACTGGCGGCGACAATGCGCTATAAACCCGAGCCCCGAGCCACAGGAACGCCATGAGCCATCGGCCCTATCAGGAGATCCGGCGCCGCCCGTCGCGGCGCGTGATGGTCGGCGCCGTGCCGGTTGGCGACGGCGCGCCGATCAGCGTGCAGTCGATGACCAACACGCCGACCTCGGACGTCGCCGCCACGGTGGCGCAGATTCGCGGGTTGGAGGAGGCCGGCGCCGACATCGTGCGCGTCTCGTGCCCCGACGAGGAGAGCACGGCGGCCCTGCGCGACATCGTGGCCCAGGTCCGCGTGCCGATCGTCGCCGACATCCATTTCCACTACCGCCGCGCCATCGAGGCGGCCGAGGCGGGCGCCGCCTGCCTGCGCATCAATCCGGGCAACATCGGCTCGCCCGACCGGGTGCGCGAGGTGGTCAAGGCGGCCCGCGATCACGGCCTGTCGATGCGCATCGGGGTCAACGCCGGATCGCTGGAAAAGCATCTTCTGGAGAAGTACGGCGAGCCCTGCCCCGAGGCGATGGTCGAAAGCGCCCTGGAACACGCCCGCATCCTGGAAGACAACGACTTCTTCGACTTCAAGATCAGCGTCAAGGCGTCGGACGTGTTCCTGGCGGTGGCCGCCTATCGCGGGCTGGCCAAGGCCTGCGACTATCCGCTGCATCTGGGCATCACCGAGGCGGGTGGATTCCGCACCGGCACCGTGAAGTCGGCGATCGGCATGGGCGCCCTGCTGTGGGAGGGCATCGGCGACACCATCCGCGTGTCGCTGTCGGCCGAGCCGGTCGAGGAGATCAAGGTCGGCTTCGACATCCTGAAATCGCTGGGCCTGCGCCATCGCGGCGTGCGCATCGTGTCGTGCCCGTCCTGCGCCCGGCAGGGCTTCGACGTGATCCGCGCCGTCGAGGCGCTGGAGGACCGGCTGTCCCATGTCGCCCAGCCGATCACGCTGTCGATCATCGGCTGCGTGGTCAACGGCCCCGGCGAGGCGCGCGACACCGATATCGGCCTGACCGGCGGGGGCGGGGGCTCGCACATGGTCTATGTGGCCGGCAGCCCCGATCACAAGATCGACACCAACGCGATGGTCGATCACATCGTCGAACTGGTCGAAAAGAAGGCCGCCGCGCTGGACGCGGCGGGCAAGGGAGAATCATGAGTCTGCAACCCGTCCGCGGCACGCACGATCTGCTGCCCGAGGAAGCCCGCCGCCATCGCCGCGTCGAGGACACCGCCTTCGAGATCGCCGAGCGTTACGGCTATGGCGAGATCGCCACGCCGATCTTCGAGTTCACCGAGGTGTTCGCCCGCACCCTGGGCGAGACCTCGGACGTGGTGACCAAGGAGATGTACACCTTCACCGATCGCGGCGGCGAATCGATCACCCTGCGCCCCGAGGGCACGGCCGGCGTGGCGCGCGCCTTCATCTCGGGCGGGCTGTCGCAGCATCTGCCGCTGAAGTTCTTCTATCGCGGCCCGATGTTCCGCTACGAGCGGCCGCAGAAGGGCCGGTTGCGCCAGTTCCATCAGGTGGGCGTCGAATTCCTGGGCGTCTCGGACCCGCTGGCCGACGCCGAGGTGATCGGCCTGGGCGCCCATCTGCTCGACGCGCTGGGCCTCGCGGGCCGCGTCCAACTTGAACTGAACAGCCTGGGCGACGCCGAATCGCGCGCCGCCTATCGCGAGGCGCTGGTCGCCTATCTGTCGCGCTTCAAGGACGCGCTGTCGAAGGAAAGCCTCGACCGGCTGGAGCGCAACCCGCTGCGCATCCTGGATTCCAAGGACGAGGGCGACCGCCGCGTGGTCGCCGACGCGCCGCTTTTGGGCGACCACCTCAACGAGGCCTCGCGCGCCTTCTTCGACGGCTTGAAGCGCGGGCTCGACGGGCTGGGCGTCGCCTATCGGGTCAATCCCCGGCTGGTGCGCGGCCTGGACTATTACTGCCACACCGCCTTCGAGTTCACCACCGACGCGCTGGGCGCCCAGGGCACCGTGCTGGCCGGTGGGCGCTATGACGGGCTGATCGGTCAGATGGGCGGACCCGCCACGCCGGGCATCGGCTGGGCGGCCGGGGTCGAGCGGCTGGGCATGCTGCTGGCC
>JADFZP010000493.1 GCA_015232485.1 Alphaproteobacteria bacterium | reverse complement strand
CGTCCTTCATGCCGGTGGCGCGCCACAGGCCGCGCGCGCCGGCCATGTTGCGGCCGTGGGTGGAAGTGCGGGAGCGATAAGCCGTCATTCGTCTCACCTTTTCGAAATCCGCCTATTTTTTACGACGTCTGTCGCCGCCGTTCCAGTGCGGCGTGGGGAAATGTACCATCGCGCCTCGAAGTCGGGGGGAATGGGGCATGATGGCGGGGTCGCACGTCGTATTGGGAGCCGCGGCATGGCATGTCGCGGCGCTGGCCCTGTCCGTCCCCGCCGACGATCCGCTGATGCTGGGCTTGGCCGGGCTGGGCGCTCTGCTGCCCGACATCGATCATCCGAAGTCGTGGGCGGGGCGCAAGCTGGGGCCGCTGTCGATGCTGATCGGCGGCGTCTTCGGCCATCGCGGCATCACCCACAGCCTGCTCGCCGTGCTGATCTGCCTGGGGCTGCTGGTCTGGGGCGGGCTGGGCGCCATGGCGATGCCGGTGGTGGTCGGCTATCTGTCGCATCTGGCGGGAGACGGTCTGACCGTCTCGGGCGTGCCCCTGCTGTGGCCCTGGCGACGGCCGTTCGGTTTGCCCCTGGTCCGCACCGGAACGCTGACGGAAACGGCGCTGGTGGCGGCGCTCGCCGCCGTCGCCGGACAGGACGTGTGGCGACAATTGGGATAGGCGATTTTAGAATAAGGTTATTCCGCAATGGACTTCGCGCGAAAAATGTCCGTAAATTAAACATTGAATCCGATTCGATGGAGGTCTGGTGTCCCTGGCCCTCGATGCTTTCGGACTGCCGGCGGTGATCGTCGATCGTGGCGGCCGTTTGCTTTCCCACAACGCGCTGTTCGCCGCCTTGACCGGCCACACCGCCGCCGCGCTTTCCGGCGCGAAGCTTCCCCTGGCGCATGTCCATCTGCCATCGGGCGAGATGATCGACCTGTTCGAGCATCTGTGGCGCACGCCCCTGCCCGCCCGCGGCGAAGCGATCCTGACGCGTCCCGATGGCGCGACGCTCGATGTCAGCTATACCGGCGGCCAGGGCGACGGCGTGATCGTGGTGACCCTGATCGACGCCACCGACGAGAAGTGCCACGCCTGCAAGATCAAGGTGTCGCGCGACAAGTACCGCGAGGCGTTCGACGAGCAGACCGAGATGGTGTGCCGCTTCCTGCCCGACAGCACGGTGACCTTCGTCAACGAGGCCTACGCGCAAGCCCTGGGCCGCCGGCCGCGCGATCTGATCGGCGTGCGGCTGGCCGATCTGATGGTGCCGGCCGACAGAACCCGCTTCCTCGCCCATCTCGCCGGCTTCTCCAATGTCGAGGCGATCAAGGACGGCGAGGAAAGCTTCGAACTGCCCAGCGGCCGTATCGCCCACCATTGGTGGCGGCGCCGCGCGGTGTTTGGCCGCGACAACCGCCTCATGGCGTTTCAATCGGTGGGCCGCGACGTCACCGAGCGGCGCGAGGCCGAGATGCGCCTGCGCCAGGCGCTGGACGAGCAGCGCCTGGTCTTCGAACACGCGTCCTTCGGCATCGGCATCCTGAAGGACCGGCGTTTCCAGCAGGTCAATCGCGCGCTGGAGGAGATTTTCGGCTTCGACCGCGACGAGATGATCGGCCAGACCACCGAGATGCTGTATCCCAGCCGCGAGGATTACCTGGAGGTCGGGCTGACCTGCTATCCCGCCTTGCGACGCGGCGAAAGCTGGCGTACCGAGCGGCGGATGCGGCGCAAGGACGGCAGCCTGCTGTGGGCCTACATCGTCGGCTCGGCGATCGACCCGAACGATCTTGAACGCGGCACCGTCTGGCTGCTGGAGGACATCACCGAGCGCAAAAGCGCCACCGAGGCGATGCGCCTGCGCGACCGCGCCATCGAGGCGTCGAGCAACGGCATCGTCATCTCCTGCGCCCGCACCCCGGACTATCCCATCATCTACGTCAACCCGGCCTTCGAGCGGCTGACCGGCTATGAGACCGCGCAGGTGCTGGGCCGCAACTGCCGCTTCCTGCAACGCGACGGCGGTGACGATTTGGGCGAATTGGCCAAGATCCGCGACGGCTTGGCCGCCCGTCGGCCGGTGCGCGCCGTCCTGCGCAACTGGCGGCGCGACGGCACGATGTTCTGGAACGAGCTGCATCTCGCACCGGTGCATGACGAGGCGGGCCAAGCGACCCATTTCATCGGCATTCAGCGCGACGTCACCGAGTTGATCGACGGCCAGGAAAGCCTGCGCCGCGCCAAAGAGACGGCCGAGGTCGCCAACCGCTCGAAAAGCGAGTTCCTGGCCAATATGAGCCACGAACTGCGCACCCCGTTGAACGCCATCTTGGGCTATTCCGAGGCGATCGCCGCCGGCATCTTCGGGCCGATGGGCAATGATCGCTATCTCGAATACGTCGACTGCATCCATCAGTCGGGCCAGCATCTGCTGGAACTGATCACCGACATTTTGGACGTCTCGGCGATCGAGGCCGGCAAGCTGGAACTGCACGACGAGCCCGTCACCCTGGCCGAGGTCGCCGGAGCCTCGCTGCGGCTGGTCCGCGCCCGCGCCGAGAAGGGCCGCGTGAGGCTGGCATCCGCCGTCGATCTGTCCCTGCCCCTGCTGACCGCCGACCGCCGCCGGGTGACCCAGATCCTGGTCAACCTGCTGTCGAACGCGGTCAAGTTCACCCCTCCGGACGGCTCGGTCACCCTGGCGGCGCGGCGCGAACCCGACGGCGACCTGTCCTTGACCGTGGCCGACACCGGCATCGGCATGGACGAGGTCGGACTGCAAATCGCCCTGACCCCCTTCGGCCAAGTCGAAAGCGCCTTCGCCCGCAGCAACGAGGGCACCGGGCTGGGCCTGCCGCTGACCATCGGCCTGGCCGAGCTGCATGGCGCCAAGCTGTCGATCACCAGCCGCCGGGGCGAAGGAACCACCGTGACGGTGCGCTTCCCGTCCTCGCGGGTGATCTAACAGGCTGGGCTCGCCACCGACCCTTCGCCGTCATGCCCGTGCTTGACACGGGCATCCACGCGTCACCGCCCATGCCATGCGGAGCCGCGTGATGGCCGGATCAAGTCC
>JADFZP010000492.1 GCA_015232485.1 Alphaproteobacteria bacterium | reverse complement strand
GTGGCCATGGCCAGCATCCGGTGGGTGAACTGAACGGCGCCGTGGGTCTCGAGGATGTTGGCCCCGTCGTCGGGAAACAGACGGCCGTTCATCAGCGGGAAGGTGTCGTAGACCAGACCGGCGTCCAGCCCGGCGACGAAGGCGCCCCAGGTGGCCGTCAGGAAGGTCAGGACCAGCACGGTCCAAGCGGCGCGGCTGGGCCTCGCGGCGCGCCGCGGGATCAGCAGATCCAGCGCCACCCACTCGATGGCGCCCAGGATCAGGAAGGCGGTCATCAAATGCGCGGCGAGGCGGAAATGGCTGACGTCGGGGCGGTCGACCAGCCCGCTTTTCACCATCACCCAGCCGAGCAGCCCCTGCAAGCCGCCCAGGGCGAGGATCGCCAGCAGTTTTCCGGCGAGTCTTGGGGCGATCATGCCGCGCCACGCGAACACCACCAGCGGCACGAAAAACGCCAAGCCGATGGCGCGGCCCCACAGCCGGTGGAAGAATTCCAGCCAGAAGATTCCCTTGAACCCGTCCAGGTCCATATCCGAGTTGACCAGACGGAATTCGGGCGTGGCGCGGTAGCGGGCGAAGGCTTCTTGCCATTCCTCGGGGCCGAGCGGCGGCAACAGGCGCAAGGGTTGCCATTCCACCATCGACAGGCCGGAATGGGTCAGGCGGGTCAGCCCGCCCAGCACCACCATGACGAAAACCATCGCGCCGCAGCCGATCAGCCACCATGCCACCGGTTTGGCGCCCTCCCTGGCCATTCGGGTCTCGCCGGACACTCCGTCTTCCCTCGCGCCGTCCATTCGTGTCAGCATCGCCAAGAGGGCCCTCGGAGGCAACATGCCATTCAAGTCTTATGTCGTACTGCTCAAGTTGCGTATTGGCGCGATGATCGCGCTTAGCGCGGTCATGGGCTATGTCGCCATCGCCCGCGAGGTCCGCGCGCTGGATATCGTCGCGTTGGCGTTGGCGATGGCGCTGGGCTCGGCGGCGGCCTCGGTGTTCAACCATTTTTATGATCGCGACATCGACCGGCTGATGAAGCGCACCGCCGGACGGCCGCTGGCCTTGGGGCTGCTGCCCCGGCCGGGCGCCGTGCTGCCCTTGGCGGCGGCCCTCTTGATCGGCGGCTTGGCTCTCGCCCTGCTGGCCTTCAATCTGGTGGTGGCCATCCACCTGTTCCTGGGGGCCTTCGTCTATGCCGTGGTCTATACGGTGTGGCTGAAGCGCCGGACCTGGATCAACATCGTGATCGGCGGCGCGGCCGGCAGCTTCGCGGTGCTGGCCGGCGGCGCGGCGGTCGATCCGGCCCATTGGGCCTTGCCGACCATGCTCGCCGTGACCTTGTTCCTGTGGACCCCCAGCCATTTCTGGTCGTTGGCGATCCTGCTGCGCGAGGACTACGCGCGGGCCGGCGTGCCGATGCTGCCGGTGCTGATCGGCGACGCCGCGACGGCCCGCGCCATCCTGGCCAACAGCGTGTTGCTGGTCGGCTCGGCGGCCTTGCCTTGGGCCACCGGGCATCTTGGGAACGCCTATGGGGTCGTTTCGGCGCTGCTGGGGGCGGCGCTGCTGGCCGGCAATGTCAAGCTGGCGCGCACGCCCAGCCCGGTTTGGGCGCGGCGCAACTTCTTCGGCTCGATGTATTGGCTGGTCGGCCTGTTCCTGGCGGTCCTTGTGGACGTCAATTGGCCTTGACGACCACGATCTTGCCGCGCATCCGGGTGTGCGGCAGGCCGCAATACTCGCTGCATTGCAGGGTCATCGTGACCTCGTCGGTCGGGCTCAGGGGAAGGATCTGGACCAGTCCGGGGGGCAGGGGGCGCTCGACGCCGTTCAGCACGATGGCGTGCGGCACGTCGGCCGAGGCGACGTGCAGGCGGTACTCGCGTCCCGCCTCCAATTCCAGCACCGGGTAGAAGCGCCAGCGCTCGGCGCGCAGCCACACGTCGCCGGGGGGAGGACGCACCACCGGCATGCCGTCGATCTCGGCGCCGGTGGCGTGCGAAGCGACCATGGCTTCGACCCGCTGCGAGAAGTCGGGCGGGGCGGCATAGGCGCCGGGGGCGGGCCGCTCGCTCGACCACCAGGTCGGCATGGCGGCGATCAGCCCCACGCCGACGATCAGAACCAGGGCGGCGGGCAGCCGGTCACGCATCGCGGGCCTCGCGTTTCAACAAAAGCGTCAGGGCGCTCCACACGAACAGCACGCCGCCCAGCACGGCGATGGCGCCGCCCAGCCCGACCACGCCCATCGAGACGATCTTCCAGACGCTGTCCAGGCCCTGCTCGGCGCCGGTCGATTTGCGCGGCACGCCGGTGGCGCCGGCCAGGAAGAAGCCCAGCGCGTGCAGAAGCTGGCCCCAGCCATAAAGGTGGTACTGCAAGGTCAGCACGCGGCCCGGCTTGGGCCGGCGGCCCAGCAGCGGCAGGAAGACGACGTGGAACAGGCCCATCATGGCCAGATTCACCCCGCCGATCGCCGCATGGTAATGCGACGGCGTGCGGGTGTCGGCCACGCCCAGGAAGAACCCCGAGACCCCGCCCAGGAAGAACACCGCCAGCGACAGCCCCAGGGCCAGGGTGGCGGGCGACTTCCAGTCGGGCCGCGGCCCGGTCAGGAACAGCCGCGCCACGCCCAAGCCGGCGATCAGCGGCGGCAGCGGCAGCGCGTACCACAAAAGATCGGTGAAGGCGTGGCGGTGGGCCAAGCCCAGCACGTCGTGGCGGGCATAGATCAAGGGCGCCGCCAGCGCGGCGATGGCCAGCAGGGCGAACACCGCGCGGGTCACGTTGGGCGGCAGCGGCGCCCGCCCGAAGGCGGCCACCCCCAGCCGGTGCCAAGCGATCATCAGCATCGCGGTGTTGACGAATTGCAGCACATGGCCGCCGCCCCAGAACAGGCGCTCGATGTAATGGGCGCGGTCGGTGCCCTCGGGGATCGACAGGGCGGCGATCACGAAGCACAGGCAGGCGGCCAGAAAGCCCAGCCCGGCGCAGGCCAGCCCGAAGGCGCCGGGATCGTCGGCGCGGAACACCCCCGGCCGCCACAAGGCCAGCGCGACGCCCAGGGCGGCCATGCCCA
>JADFZP010000491.1 GCA_015232485.1 Alphaproteobacteria bacterium | reverse complement strand
ATCCATTGACATATCGGATCGAACCATCTGAGCAGCGCAAGGTGATGGTGACATTCGTCCCCAACAGCTCGTCCGCCCCGATGTCGTCACGTCGGGACAGCGCCGCAAGATCGTAGCGGAAAAGGCGCGACACCGCCTCTCGGCTGTCAAACCGCTCAAGCAACAGAACATCTTCCCCCAACGGCGTGGCGAGGGAAATGACGCGACCTTGCTGCGTGAATGCGGTCATCGCCTAAATCCGTCTACTTCTTGGTGCGGAACTTGAGAACATAGATTTGGAGCCCGTTTGGCGATTCGTCTTTGGTCAGGGTCACCCTGTCACGCTCGATTTTGGTCACCGTCATACCGTCGAGAATGGTGCCAATCACGACATCCTTGCTGTCGACGGTCGCCATCATATCGCCATTGACTTTGGAAATGCCGGTCAGGCGGTACAGCCAAGTGACATCAATCTCGCGCGTGACGCTTTTGCTGACCTTGTTGAAGGCGAATCGTTGAAAGGGGTTGCGCTTGTTCTGCGCCTGGACGGCGGCATTTAGCTTGGACAGCCGTTCGTCCTGCAAGTTCTGCGCATCATTCCTGGGTGTGATGACGAACGAGATGACATGCGTCGGCG
The DNA here is from genome assembly GCA_015232485.1 of Alphaproteobacteria bacterium. Lineage (GTDB taxonomy): Bacteria > Pseudomonadota > Alphaproteobacteria > Rhodospirillales > Magnetospirillaceae > JADFZP01. The sequence goes on along the minus strand of JADFZP010000491.1, from coordinate 2,464 downwards.
GCTGGGAATTGATGTCGTAGGGCCTGATCTCGATACTGTTGATCACCACGTCGAGAAATTCGAGACCTGCGGAAAAACCCAGAAATCCGTAATAGTTGGCGATGAACTTGATGCGGTGCGCCAATCCGCCGCCGCCCTCCTCGGGCTTCAAAGACCGAAGCAGAATGCCGTTCGTGCGAGCCACTTCGTTGATGCGCATGAGGAAATCGGGGACTGAACGGATTCCCGCCTCTCCCTTGTCGTCCGAGGCATCCTTGAGTTTTTCGCTCAGTAGAACGTTTTCTTTGCGAAGCCATTCGGCGACCGCGCTGGCGGCCGTTTTTGCCGCTTCGTCCCCTTGGACCGCGATGTTCCAGTAGGCGAAAAGAAGTCCTGCCATAAGGAACACGGCCAATAAGAGAACATCTTTGAACTTCTTGACGAAAGCATCCATCTCGATGTTCTCCTATTTGCCGAGTTGACCATCGAGAGAGACGGAGGCGTCGACTGCCGCATTGCGGGCCTGAGCCGCGTCGACGGTCTCGCCGACGGCGCCACCTGGCCCCTGCGCGCTGTTTCGCTTGGCTGAAAGGCGCTTGTTGTCATCGTAGGTTGCCTCGAGAGTGAAGCGCACGACTTCGTCCGAGTCGGAAACGTCGAGATTTGCGCCCGCGAATTGAAGGTCGCGGAAATCCGCCATGAAGGGCGACCCGTCGCTTCTCAGCTTACCGATGTAGTTGGCGATTGTGAGAATATGGCCGTAAGTGGACGGCAATGCGGCCCCTTGCATGATCAGACGCTTCTCTGACACTTCGCTTTTTCCGATTGTCTTCTTTACCTCTTCCAAATAGATGTCGGTCATCCACAATTCGTCGGTCATCGTTTCCGCGAGAGCCAGGAACTTCTCGGTCCACAGCACCTTGTTTGCGGCGGTCGCGGCGGAACCCCTTTTCGCGGATTGAGGACCGCTGGACACTTTTGACAGGCTCACGTCGAGTGCGGTCAGATTTTGCCGGTACATCGCGGCGGTGTTCGCGCGTTGGCCTTTCACTGGCGCCCAATTGTCGACGGCCAGATAGACCACCGCGAGACCGAGGACCACGAACACGATTGCGTATTTGCGCTCCTCCTTGGTCATCCCGCCATCGGAGCGCAAGGCGATCGACGCCGGAGCGCCGACCTTCGCAGACGGCGCGGCACCGAAGAAGGGGCGAAGCAAGGGCCAGAAGCTGGGAAAATGCCGGTGGACGGCGGCGGCGAGGCCGTCGGCCGCGTTCTCATCCGCAGTGCCGTCGAGCCGAGCCCGCGTCCCCACCTTTCCACGCGGCTGGACTTGGCTGGGGGCCGGCCGCGGCACGTCTTGGGCGGGAACGAAGCGGTCCTTCTCGTATGCGTAGGTTATCTTGCCGACCGAAAGCAGCGGTCGTTCCGCCTCGCTTAGGAGGTTGAGCAGGCGCGTGGGGTCGCTGGAGGTGAACAGCGTGAAGACGTCGTCCTGGCTTGGATCCCCAGGAACTCCGATCCCTTCGGCGACCGCGTCCAACAGGCCCTTGACCATGCCGTGGTCACCATACGCGGTGAAATGGGCCGGACGGTCCGCCAGCTTCTGATTTTCAAAGAAGTCCAAGGCGGTCCGCGCACTATCCACTATTCGTCTGAGCAGTGGACCGACCGCCCTTTGATAAGGGTCCTGTTCATCGACCGCGCTCGAGTCCGGCGCCAGGAATCGACGCTCCCCCAGCTCTCGCATCGCCGTGTTCTCATCGACGCCGGCCAAAGCCCCGATCACGTCGCGCATTCCGACGGAGCAAAGGCGGGCCACGATGGTGTTTCGCGCGGGATCCACCAGCAGCAACCGGGTGTGGCGCGGGCCGAAGAACAAGCTGCAAGTCGCCGCTCCCTCCTTCGAAGCCCGTTCGGCCAGCACCGCCGTCACAGGGACCGCTTTGACGACATGCGTGGCCCACCTCTCAAAATGGCCAAGCATCAATCGTAAATGGTCGGCGGGAACAAAGCCGTAAACATGGCCTTCAGAGGCCGATTCTTCTCCGGGAAACAATTGAATGCTGCCCCAGCATATGTCTGAGCTGTTCAGCTTTTCTTTACCAAACTCGAAAATCATCGCCTTGCTGTTGGTGGCAAAGACTTCGTGCCGGTGATCGGACAGAATAGCCTCGGAGTCGTCGATCAGCAGGCGGATCGAGCCAATGCGCCGCCGCTCGTCTCTCAAGGCATCTTCGAAAATCGCTCCGACGAGTGCTCGCCATGCGGCATCGCCACCATCGCGCGGCAACTGGTGGTCACCCTGGAAGAATCGGGGCTCCGCCTGCTCATTGGCGGTTAGTCGCGCCCGCCAGCCGAACTGGCCGAGATAAAGGTCGAGAATCCCGCCCTCGCCCACCGGCGTAACGGGACCACCAGACACCCCACTCTCGCGCTTGCGCCCCAGAAACTTCATTCGAATATTCCCCCCGCTCGCTAGCCG
>JADFZP010000490.1 GCA_015232485.1 Alphaproteobacteria bacterium | reverse complement strand
GGCTTCTATGGCGACGCGCCGAACGGCGTCCTCGCCGCGAGCGAGCCTGGCGCCGAGGGTCGCGACGCGTTGCTGCGGCGGGCCTACGACGCCCTTGTGGCCGGACTTGACGGCGCGCCGGTGACGCGCCGCGTCGGCGTTCTGGACGTCTCGGACCGCGCCGACCGCAAGGCCTTCAACCAGCGCCTGTTCGAGGGTTGCCTCGATCTGCACCGGCGCAATCGGGTGATCGATCCGCGGACCGGGCGCGGCGTCAGCGTCGGGATCGTCCGATGGGCCAACATCGGACCATGCCGGCAATTCGCCAAGCTGCTGTTCAATCGCGAACCCACGCCGGGCGGGCCGATCGTCAAGGTGGTCTGCTACCACGGACGGATGCTGGTGGCCGCCCGCTGGCGCGTCGAGCAGGTTCTCGATCGGCTGCTTCTGCGCAAAGGCGACATCGACCCACTGCCCAGTCAAGCCGAGATCCGGGCGGTGCTCGACGATGGCGGGACCGACGACCTGATGGTGATCGTCGCGGCCACGCCGGTCGAAGAGGTGGGGCGCGATCATGATTACGACTGGGCCTTGATCGAGCCCTCGTCGACCCGTTCGATCGCCCAGATGGCCGGCCGCATTCGTAGGCATCGCCATGGGCCATGGTCCGAGCCGAACATCTTGCTGTTCAGCCGTCCCATCCGCGGCTTTGAGAGCAAGCCGGGCGAGGTCTACGTCCATCCCGGCGTGGAGACGAAGGCCTTCAAAGCCCCCAACCACCCGAGAAGCGTCTACCGCCTTCCGTCGATCGACATCGCCCGGCTTCAGGACTGCGCCACCTGGGCCGAACGGTTCGACGCGCGGCACTGCGTGCTGGAGACCGACCTACCGCCGATGCCCGAACTCGAGCTGCGCAAGCTGCGGGACCACCTCGAAACGGGCTTTGGCCTTGGGCTGTCGGTGGCCGACTGGTGCGAGGGCGGCTGGCGCCAGAAGCTGGCGAGCTGGCATCCGGTCGCGCGCCGGTTCCGCAGCGGCGATCAGGACGACACGCTGCTTTGGCGACACGACACGCGCCACGCCGGCACGGGCGCCGGAATTTGGATGAAGCAAAAATTGCGGCCGCCCGGCGATCCGGTCACCGAACGCGTCTTCAACCTCGAACTGGGTCGCGGCGGCATCCTCGTCGACCTGTCGTCGAACGCCCTGACGACGCTGGTCGGCGACACGTTCGCCGAGCTTGGCGACAAGGAGTTCGACAAGGTTCTGTTCAGTTGCTCGCTGCGCGATCGAGGGAAGACACTCGAATGGAACGAGCAGATCGGCTTCGGCTGGAGGGATTAGGCGTGTATTCGATCCTGCGGTGAAGGCAAGGCTCTACGTCCGTGGGGGCTCGTGACGCACGGTGCCGAGGTTCCTCGGCAGCAATGACTCCGGCAAGAGCTTCGATTCCTTTCCGCCACGACTTCCAGGACACGTTCCAGCCCCAGCAACAGCAGCAAACCGTGCTCGACGTCGCCCACGCGCGTCACCCGAACCGCTTCGTCAGCGCCCCGCCCAAGCGCGCAGTCTGAGGCGCGGAGAGGTGGCGGTGACGGAAGACGCCGAGTCTGATCACCGGCTGTCGTGGCGGAGAGCGTGGCGTCCGGCGCAGTCGTCTCGGTGGCCAAGCGCTTCGGCGTGAGCTGCGGGTTGCTGACCGTATGGCGCCGGCGGGCGGGTGTCATGCCGACGATCAAGGAACCGGCCGGATCGGGTTTGCGCGGGTTCGAGATCGAGCAAAATAGTGCAGGGGCGCCCGCCAACTTGATCCCGAAGCACCACATGTGTATTCTTCCACACATGAACAGCCGCGAGATCATCAAGGCCCTCGAAGCGGATGGGTGGCGCCTGAAGCGGGTGACCGGCAGTCACCATCACTACATTCATCCCAGCAAGCCCGGCTTGGTGACGGTGCCGCATCCGAAGCGCGACCTGCCGCTCGGGTCGGTCAAGGCGATCGAGCGGCAGAGTGGTCTTCAGCTTTCGAGGTGAGGGATGGCGTCGTATATCGCGTATTTGCGCAAGGACCGGAACTCGGACTACGGGGTCGAATTTCCCGACCTTCCGGGTTGTTTCAGCGCCGGCCGTACCCTCGAGGAGGCCAAGGCGATGGCGGCCGAGGCGTTGGCCGGGCATGTCGGCGTGCTCGAGGAGATGGGCGGGGCGGTGCCGGCGCCCTCGACCATGGATCAACTCGCCGACGACCCCAACCGGGGGGACGCGGTTTTGCTTCTGGTCGATCTCGACCCGGGCCTCCTGAAGGCGGAACGGGTCAACGTCATGATCCCGCGCCATCTCCTGGGCCGCATCGATGCCGCCGCCGGTCCGGGGGGACGCTCGCGCTTCCTGGTGGAGGCGGCCGAGCAGCGGCTGTCCGGCTGAGCGGGGCCGCGACCCACCGCGTTTCAGCTCCTTGAGATGGGGAGGGCGCGTTCGGCCGCAGCGCGGTCTTCTCGATGGAACAGGGCCGGACCGGCGCCGTCGGGCGCCTTGGCCGGCCCCCCACGGGAGCGCTCCGCCTCGGCGCGAGCGCGAACTTGGACCTGGACGCGGACCCGGAAGCAGGTCTGGCACCAGAGCAGCGTTTCGTCGCGGTCGCCCACCACGCGATGGCGGCCGGCCTCGCCGCAATGCGGGCAATCGAGGATCGCGTCCCCGGTCTGGTGGAGGGCTGGATCGGCCATCGGCGCGCCTTGGCGGGGAACCCGCAGCTGCATTCCTGGTTCGCGGACTATATACGAAACGCCATTCGATGGGAAGGGGCGTCGACCGGAAGCAGACTTCGGGTCATGACCACGGATTTGAAGCCTCTCCTCGGTGTCCGGCTGCGCGCCGCGCGTCAGGCGCGCGGGCTGACCCAGGAGCAATTGGCCGAGCGGATCGAGCGGACGGTCGAGACCGTCTCCAACATCGAGCGCGGCCGCAACCTGCCCGGGCTCGACACCCTGGAGATCCTGGCGGCTGTGCTCGATATGCCGCTCGCCGCGCTGTTCGCGGACGGCGGGACGGGCGCGCCGCGCGAGCGCGCCGCCCTCGAGGCCAAGCTGCTGGCCATCGCCC
>JADFZP010000489.1 GCA_015232485.1 Alphaproteobacteria bacterium | reverse complement strand
CTCGGCGGGCTGGGCCGGCATCATGCCGCGCCGGAGTCCGGGCGGGCCGTCGCTGGTCGGCGCCGGCTGTCCGGGCATCATGCTGCGGCGCAATTCCGGCGCCTCGTCGACCTCGACATGTTCGCCCGGACGCATATGCCAGCGCAGCTCGTCGGGCCCCGACGCCTCGTCCTCGGGCGCGGCGCGGCGCCCCGCCGGCCGTTCCATGTCGGGCGGCGCATCCGAGGGCGGCACCGAGGTGCCGGTCTCCTGCATCACCTTGGCCATGATGTCGACGTCCAGCGCGCCGCCGGCCATGGCGTCCTGGGCCGGCATGGTGGCGATGCGGGCCAGCGGCTCGACGCCGGTGAAGCGGCTGGTGCCCAGCAGGCGCCGGCCGATCTCGGCGGCGATCACCGTCACCAGATCGTTCGCCTGCTCGGCGGGCATTTTGGGGAAGACCAGCACGAACATCTCGCCGCCCTTGCGGCCCCAATGGTGGCCGCGCCCGAGATGGCGCTTGATGGTCGCCTCGGAAATCATCACGGCGCGCGGCTCCAGCCGCCGCCAATGGTCGCCGACCGCGACCCGGAACTCCTGCAGGCTGATCAGGTAAAGCTTGGTGCCGAACCGCCCGGCCTCGTTGGCCAGGAACTCGTCCAGCGAAAGCCGGATGTCCTCGGCGGCATAGTCGCGCGCGCTGCCGGGCAGCGGTTCGAGCGCCGGCTCCTCGTCGGCGATGCCCACCGCTTCGGCGATCTTCGTGAAAAGCCCGCGCCATCCCTTGTCGGTGGACAAACCTCGTTCTCCTCAGGTCAGGGACGGCGAACATGCCCAAAGGCGTGCCGCGTGTCCAGACGATCGGTGGCGAGAATGGCCACGCGCCAGGGTCAGTATTTTTCACCGCGCATGTGGCTCATGATTCGCGAATCCTCGGTCGCCATGTGGCGCAGCAGCCAATAGGTCATGTATTCGTGCACCGCCTCGATGTCGCGGTGTTCCAGCATGCCGCCCAGATTGGCCCGGAACGAGCCGACGTCGGCCAGCAGGGAGTCGTGTTGTTGCTTGTGCGCGTCGAATCGGCGAAACCCGATGTTGCGCATGATGTTTTCCTCGTGGCGGAAGTGATCCCGCACCAGGACGGTGAACCGGTCGAACGCGTCCAGCTTGTCGGCGACCGGGGCGTCGCCGCGCAGCAGATCCATCAGGGCCAGGAACTCGCTGGTCAGCCCCTGGTGTTGCTGATCGATCGACACGATGTCGACGCTGTATTCGTCTCGCCATCTGATTTCCGCCATGCCGGCACCTTCCCAATCGGCGGCCGACCCCGCCACTTACGCGCATACGGGGTCGGCGGCAACGCTATGGTGGCATCATGTCAGTCGACGTAGCGTTCCGCAATCAGCAGGACCAAGGCTTCGTCGAGTGGTTCGGGAAAGCTGATGTGCAGACCGGCCGGCGAGTTGCCCAGCAGCAGCGCGGGAACGCGGTGGCCGGGAAACACCAGTTCGATTCTGTGGGTGGGGATCTCTTTGGGCGTCACCCGCGGCGCGAACAACGCGCCGCCCGAGCTGATGTCGCGCAACGAGCCGGCGAAGGCGCCCTCGGCGCTGTCGAGCACGACCACGACGCGCTTGCGGCTGGGGTGTCGGTTATGGCGGCGGCGCTCGGCGCCTTTCGAAGTGGCGGTCACGGCATTCCCGGGAAAAATGGGGACGGGAGCGCCCACTATAGATCAGCGGGCGTGGTCGCGCCAGTATCACCGCGGGGTGTCGCCAAGGCCGACCAACGGTTGGAATCGAAGCCGATATTGGCGGGCAGCGCCGTCATGCGCCAGCCATGGCTCGCCAGCAGGGCGCCCAGTTCGTCGCGATCCCAAGCGGCCAGCCCGATCTCGCGGCGTAGCCGTCGATAATCCGAGGCCAGCGTGCGAACCAAACCGGCCACCGCCCCCATCAGGAATCCATTGGCCGCCGCGAATCCCAGCAGGGCGCCGACGTCGCGCACCACCGAGCCGCCGCGCGGCACGATGTCGGTCAGCACCAGAACGCCACCGGGCCGGACCAGTTGGCGCAGGCGGTCAAGCAGGGCGGGCAACGAGTCGCGGGGCACGTATTGCAGGACCGAGGCGAGCAGCGCCACGTCGCAACCGCCGGCCGCGAGCGCGGCGAGCCGGTCCTCGTCGAGGACGACGATGTCGGAATCGTTCCGATGGCGTTCGGCTAGCGCGGCGCGGCGCCGCTCGGCCACGTCCCAAAGCAGCACGCGAGCCCCGCGCGCCGCCAGGTCCGGCGCGATCAGCGCGTCGCCGCAGCCCCAATCGAGCACTGTGAACGACCCGTCGGGCAGGTGCGGCGACAAGCCTTCGAGCAGAACGCGCCGATACGCGTCAAGCTGGCGCCGCTCGCTGTAGACCGGGGTGTCGCTGTTCCAGTATTCGGCCCAGTCCATCGCGGCGTCGCCTTGGGGAGAAGAGGGACTGGGCAAGGCTCGCGACCCGCGCCGTCCCGCCGGGAAAATGGTGCCGGTTACAGGATTCGAACCCGTGACCCCCTGATTACAAATCAGGTGCTCTACCTGCTGAGCTAAACCGGCATTCGGTGGCGAACGTAGCGCCGGGACGCGGGTTCGGCAAGGTCGCGGTTCACCGCGCCAGCTCGTACAGCGTCACCGCCGCCGCGTTGGAGACGTTGAGGCTTTCGACCGCCGTCGTCTGCGGCAGGCGGGCCAGCAGATCGCACGAGTCGCGGGTCAGGCGGCGCAAGCCTTCGCCCTCCGAGCCGAGCACCAGGGCGACGCGGCCCGACAGCTTGGCCTCGGCCAGCGTGACGGGGGCGTCGGCGGCCAGACCGGCGACCCAGAAGCCCATCCGCTTCAGATCCTCGATGGCGCGCGCCAAATTCGGCTCGCGGACCAGCGGCATGCGCTCCAGGGCGCCCGAGGCGGCCTTGGCCAGGGTGCCGGTCTCCTCGGGGCTGTGGCGGTCCTGGACCACCACGGCCAGCGCGCCGAAGGCGGCCGCCGAGCGCAGGATGGCGCCGACATTGTGCGGGTCGGTGACTTGGTCGAGCACCAGGATCGCGCCGCGTTCACGGCCCTCGGCG
>JADFZP010000488.1 GCA_015232485.1 Alphaproteobacteria bacterium | reverse complement strand
GGTCGGGTGTCGCGTCGCTTCGCCGATGGGGCGACAGGCCGTGGAGCTTGTCGATCAATCCCATCCCGGCGCGAACGTCTTCAAAAAACTGGACCGCCACCTTGACCTCCAACGCGGCGATCATCGCCTGGAGGCGCGCCTGCTCGACGAAGCGGCGCGAGGTGACCACGGTGCGGATGCGCGCCGCCTCGCAGGCCGCCAGCACGTTGGCCGGCCCGGTCGAGAAGTTCAGCATGGCCGGCACCCGGCCAAAGGCTTGCAGCCCGAAGAAGGTGACGGCGGTGGCGGCGGCGTTGGGCAGCAGAACGCCCACCGCCTCGCCCTGGTCGGCGTGGCGCGCCAGCACGCGGCCCAGCGCCCGCGCCCCGGCGATCAGCCGGGCGTAGTCGAGCGGCTTGCGGTTGACGTCCTCGACCGCCGGGGCCGAGCCGCCATGGATGCGGCGCGCCTCCAACAGCGCCTCGAACAGGGTGAGGTGGCGCGGGGCGGTCTCGAACATCATCCCCGACATCACGTCGTAAAGCGCCGCGCCGATCCGCTGGCGGCGGGCGCGGCCCTTGATCTCGTCGGGCACCGCGAAGCGGCGCGGCGGCAGGATGGTGATGACGATGCGCGGGAACCAGCGCGTCCGCACCTTGCCCTTCAGGCGCGAGAACGGCGTGTACTGGGCGCCGTCGATGCGCACCGGCACCACCGGGGCGTCGGCGCGGTCGGCGATCATCCCCGGCCCCTCGTAGATTTTCATCAAGGCGCCGGTGACGGTGATGCGGCCCTCGGGGAAGATCACGCAGGTTCGGCCTTCCCGCACGGCATGGATCAGGCCCTTGGTCGACATCGGGTTGGTGGGGTCCAGCGGATAGGCGTCGACCACCGACAGGAAGGGCTTCACCCACCACAGCCGCGCCACGAAGGTGTTGACCGCGAAGGTCGGCTTGCCGGGCAGGAAGGCGGCCAACAGGATGGCGTCCAGGAACGAGACGTGGTTGACCACCAAGACCGCCCGCTCGCCGGCCGCCGCCAAATGCTCCAGGCCCTTGACCTCGGCCTTGTAGAACAGGCGCAACAGCGCGACGAACACGCCCTTCAGCACCGCGTCGGGCAGCAGGCCGCAGATGTGGGCGGCCACCGCCAGATTGGCCAGGGCGACCGACAAGAAGACCTGCGGCACGCTGAAGCCTTGGGCCAGCATGGCGGTGGCGGCCAGGGCCGACAGCACCATGAAGGCGGCGTTGACGATGTTGTTGGCGGCGATCACGCGGGCCCGCTGGGTCTCGTCGCCGCGGGTTTGCAGGATGGCGTAAAGCGGCACGATGTACAGGCCGCCGCACACCGCGAGCAGCAGCAGATCGACCAGCACCCGCCAAGTGTTGGGCTGCGCCAGGAACACGTCCAGGGTGGCCAGCGCGGCGCCCGGCGCGGCGCCCGAGCCGCTGGCCAGCCACAAATCGAGCGCGAACACCGTCATGCCCAGCGCCGCGAAGGGAACGTGGCGCGCCGAGACCTCGCCGCCCAGCAGGCGGCCGCACAGCATCGATCCAACGCCGATGCCGACCGAGAACACCGTCAGCATCAGGGTCACGGCATGCTGGTCGGCCGCCAGCACGTCCTTGGCGAAGGCCGGAAACTGCGCCAGATAGGTGGCGCCGACCAGCCAGAACCACGAGATGCCCAGCACCGACAGGAACAGGTCGCGGCGGCTGCGCACCAGCCCCAAGACGCCGATCGTCTCGCGCAGGATGTTGGCGCGCACCGGCACCGACGGGTTGCCGGGACGGGCCTTGGGCAGGAACAGGCTGGCCAGGAAACCCAGCACGGCCAGCCCCACCATCAGCGCCGAGACGATCTCGGGCCCCTTGTCGGTCAGCACCAGCACGCCGCCCGCGATGGTGCCCAGCAGGATGGCCAGGAAGGTTCCGCCCTCGATCAGGGCGTTTCCGCCGATCAGCTCGTCCTCGCGCAGATGCTCGGGCAGCACGGCGTATTTCAGCGGGCCGAAGAAGGTCGATTGCAGGCCGAACAGGAACAAGGCGGTCAGCATGCCCGGCACGTTGGCCTCGATCAGCGCCCAGGCGGCCAGCAGCGCGATGCCCACCTCGGCCAGCTTGACCAGCCGCATCAGGCCGCTTTTCTCCAGCCGGTCGGCCAGTTGGCCGGCGGTGGCCGAGAACAGGAAGAACGGCAGGATGAACAGCCCGGCCGCCGCCGTCACCAGCACCTGCGGCGGCATGCCGGCCTGGGCGCCCAGGCGGAACACCACCAGGATGACCAGCGCGTTCTTGAACAGATTGTCATTGGCGGCGCCCAGGAACTGGCTCGCGAACAGCGGCAGGAAGCGGCGGCGGGCCAGCAGGTGGAAGGCTCCATCACGCATGGTCGGTATCCTTGGGCGGGTTGAGGGCGCGCCAGCAGGCGGCCGAGATCGTCGCGGCGAAGCGGGACAGGGGCGGATCGAGGCGGCCATAGACCACCGCCGTGGCGGGTTGCAGCATCAGCCCCAGCACCATCGCGGTGCCAAGCGCCGCATCGGCCAGGGTGATCGCGCCATCGCGAATGCCCCGCTCGATCAGGGCCTTCAGCACCGAAACCGGATTGTCGGCGCCCTCGGGCACGCGCGGCAGCGCCTGGTGCTGCACCAACAGCAGGAAGCGGAACAGGGTGGGGTTTTCATCGTGGAAGCGAAACACCTCGGCGACCACGTCGTCCAGCCGCTCCAATCCCGCCAGCCGCCGCGCGAAGGCCGCGTAATTGCCGGCGAACAGATCGGCGATCAGATCGTCCTTGGAGGCGTAGTGGCGATACAGCGTGCCCTCGGCGATGCCGGCCGCCTGGGCCAGATCGCGCACGCTGGTCTCCGTCACCCCCTTGGCTACGAAAAGCCGCAAGGCGGCGTCGTTGATCCGCTGTCGCGTGGATTGTCCGTCTCTCACCGCATCGCATCCGCTAACGTGAACGTTCACTCACATTAGGGGGGTGGGCGGGCTTCGTCAAGCGGACAAAAGGCCCGGCCCCAACATGGATCCCCGCCTTCGCGCTAGTGCACTGACGCCAACAAAAGGTTCACTTTTGTCCCCTTCTCCGTCATGGC
>JADFZP010000487.1 GCA_015232485.1 Alphaproteobacteria bacterium | reverse complement strand
GGCTCCGCGGGAACAGCCTTGATGCCCGTGTCAAGCACGGGCATGACGGCGAAGGGTCAGTTCATTGGCTCGCCGGCATCACACGTCCAGATCGCCGGCGAAGCGGGCGCGTTCCTGGATGAATTGAAAGCGCAGCTCGGGCTTGCGGCCCATCAGGGCGTCGACCAGACGGGCGGTTTCGCGGGCCTCTTCGTGGCTTTCCTCGGTGCGGCCGTGCGGGACCATGACGCGCAGCAAGACGCGCTTGTTGGGGTCCATGGTGGTTTCCTTGAGCTGCTGCGGCGGCATTTCGCCCAGGCCCTTGAATCGGCTGATCTCGACCTTGCCCTTCGCCTTGGCGAAGCGGGTCTTCATCAATTGGTCCTTGTGCGCGTCGTCGCGGGCATAGGCCACCAAGGGGCCGGCCGTCAGGCGGTAAAGCGGCGGCATCGCCAGATACAGATGCCCGTTGGCGATCAGCTTGGGCATTTCCTGATAGAAGAAGGTCATCAGCAGCGAGGCGATATGGGCGCCGTCGACGTCGGCGTCGGTCATGATGATGACCTTCTCGTAGCGCAGCCGGTCGTCGTCGTACTGGTCGCGCAGGCCGCAGCCCAGCGCCTCGGTCAGGTCGCGCAGTTCCTGGTTCTGGCGCAGCTTGTCGGCCGAGGCCGAGGCGACGTTCAGGATCTTGCCGCGCAGGGGCAGCACCGCCTGGGTTTCGCGCAAGCGGCCCTGCTTGGCCGATCCGCCCGCCGAATCGCCCTCGACGATGAACACCTCGGTGCCCATCGCCTGGCTGCGCGAGCAGTCGGCCAGCTTGCCGGGCAGGCGTAGCCGGCGGGTGGCGGTCTTGCGCGACAGCTCTTTCGCTTGGCGCTTGCGGCCGCGTTCCTCGGCGCGGTCGACCATGCGGCCGAGCAGCGTCTTGGCCGCTTCCGGATCGGCCGACAGCCAGTGGTCGAAATGATCCTTGATGGCGTTGTCGACCAGACGCGACGCCTCGACGCTGGCCAGCTTCTCCTTGGTCTGGCCCTGGAACTGCGGCTCGCGCATGAACAGGGACAACAGCAGGCAGGCGCCGCCCAGGGTGTCCTCGGCGGTCAGATTGGCGGCGCCCCTGTTCTTGACCATCTCGCCATAGGCCTTCAGGCCGCGGGTCAGGGCGTAGCGCAGGCCGTTCTCGTGGGTTCCGCCCTCGGGCGTTGGCACGGTGTTGCAATAGGACGAGCAGAAGCCCTCCTCGTCCTCGGGCCAGGCGATGGCCCATTCCACCTGCCCCATGTCGTCGGGCAGCGGCGCCTGGCCGGCGAAGATTCGCGGCGAGAGCAGGGGGCGGCCGGTCAGCGTGGTGTTCAGGAAATCGGTCAGGCCGCCGGGGAAGTGCAACACCTCCTCGGCCGGGAACTCGTCGCCTTCCTTGAGCAGCGACGGGTCGCAGGACCAGCGGATTTGCACGCCCCGGAACAGATAGGCCTTCGAGCGCGCCATGCGGTACAGCGGGCCGGGGCGCATGGCGGCGCGCGGGCCGAAAATCTCGGGGTCGGGATGGAAGGTCACGGTGGTGCCGCGCCGGTTGTGGACCGGCCCGACCGCTTCCAGACCGCCTTGCGGCGCGCCGCGCGAGAAGGTCTGGCGGAACAGCTTGCGGTCGCGCGCCACCTCGACCACCAGACTGTCGGACAGCGCGTTGACCACCGACACGCCGACGCCGTGCAATCCGCCCGACACCTTGTAGGCGTCGCCGCCGAACTTGCCGCCCGAATGCAGGGTGGTGAGGATCACCTCCAGCGCCGATTTGTCGGGGAATTTGGGATGCGGATCGACCGGAATGCCGCGACCGTTGTCGCGCACCGTGACGAATCCATCGGCGGCGAGATGCAGCTCGATCCAGCTCGCATGGCCGGCCACCGCCTCGTCCATGGAATTATCCAGGACCTCGGCGGCCAGATGGTGCAGCGCACGGTCGTCGGTGCCGCCGATATACATGCCGGGGCGACGCCGCACCGGCTCAAGGCCCTCGAGAACCTCGATATCCTTGGCGGAATAATCGGCGCCCTTGGGAGCAAGCTGTTGGAACAAGTCGGACATGGCGCCATTATAAGAACCGACCGTCCGAGTGCAAGGCTCATACGGTAGATGGCTCGTTTCAACCTACAATATCTTGTGAGCATGACCATGATGTGCGAAACCCCGGCCGGCGAGCTGTCGCTGCGCAACATGGCCATGCCGGCCGACACCAATCCTTCAGGCGACGTCTTCGGCGGCTGGCTGATGAGCCAGATGGACATCGCCGGCGGCATGGCGGCGCAACGGCGCGCCAGGGGCCGCGTCGCCACCGTGGCGGTCGAGGGCATGACCTTCCACCTGCCGGTGTTCGTGGGCGACGAGGTGTCTTGCTACACCGAGGTGACGCGGGTCGGCCGCAGCTCGATGTCGATCAACGTGGTGGCGTGGGTGCGCAGGCGCGAGGGCGGGGCGCCGATCAAGGTGACCGAGGGGGTCTACACCTATGTCGCCATCGATGGCGACCGCAAGCCCCGGCCGGTTCCGCCGGTCGGGGCTTGAAGAAGCGGAAGCGTGACGGTCACATCGGATTGACGTTGATCACCAGCGTCGGCCCGTTGGGACCCATTTCCATGCTCCAGCCGACAAACACGCCGGCCATGTTGAAGCTGCTCATGAAGGCGCCGGGCTGTTGCTGATAGGCCGGCCAACTCCACGTCGCATGCACGTAGCCGGCGCCCGGCGACAGCATCAGATTGCCGCCCAGCCCGCCCGACGGGTCGCCGACGCGGTTGACGAATTGCGCGCTGCTGCGCGGAGCGACCGCGTAGCCGGGGGCGGGAACCTGCTCCCAAACGCCGCCGGTCAGCGAGGCGCCGGTGACCACCACCGGAATGTTCGAGCTGTTGTTGACGAGAACGGACATCGCCCGGCCCATCTGCGCGTCGGCGGACGGAAGAGCGAAGAACACGAACAGCGCAAGCAACGCCGTCGCGAATGTCAGGAGCCTCCTCATCGGGGCCCTCCACTGTAAGGGGGAAGTAAGCCTTTAAAGGATATACCCACCACGCCCCGCGTCAACCGACGCTATGTCATGACAGGAGTGCCGC
>JADFZP010000486.1 GCA_015232485.1 Alphaproteobacteria bacterium | reverse complement strand
TGTTGAACGAGGCGACCAGCGCGCCGCTCTGGTCGAAGACGTGCCCGGCCTCGGACCCCAGCCCGCCGCTCCCGCTGCCGCTGGCCGGCAGGGACGAGGCGGTCTCGGCGTCGAAGTAGTTGGTGATGACCACGAGGCCCGCCGGGCCGGGTTCCGCGCCTTGCGGCTCGACCGAGGTGATCCGGTAGGTGCTGATCTGGCCGTTCTCGTCGACCGTCTGGACCTCGGCGCCGGGCGCGAAGCCGCTCGCCTGGTCGGCATAGCCGAAGCCCTCGTAGAAATCGCCGCTGGTATATTCATGGGTGAAGGCGAAGACCACGGGCTCGCCGTCGCCCGCCTGCGGCGGCTCGGGCAGCGGGACTTCGGGTTGCGGTTCCTCGGCCGGGGGAGGTTCCTCGGCGGCCGGCGGCTCCTGGGCGACCGGGGGTTCCTGGGCGACCGGGGGTTCCTCGGCGGCCGGAGGCGTACCCAACGGGGCATCGGCGGGGCTTTGGTTGTTGAACGATCCGCTAAGCCCGCCGTTCTGGTCGAAGACGTGGCCCGCCTCGGAGCCCAGCCCGCCTGCGCCGCTGCCGCTCGCCGACAGGGACAAGCCGGTCTCGGCGTCGAAGTAGTTGGTGATGACCACCGTGCCGTCGGGAGCCTGGTCGTCGCCGCCCTGCGCTTCGATCGAGGTGATCTGGTAGGTGCCGGTCAAGCCGTTCTGGTCGACCGCGTCGAATTGGGTACCGGTGGCGAAGCCGGTGGCGGCGTCGGCATAGCCGAAGCCCTCGTAGAAATCGCCGTTTCCATAGGTGAAGCGGAACGTGTACACGACGCCCGCGCTACCGTCTGCGGCCATAGCCCATTCTCCTGCTTGGTGGCGCATGGAGAGTGGTGACCGCCAAGATGGCCTGCGAGAACGACGAAAGTCATTTCGACGTCAGAGGCAATCCGTCAGAGGCCGGCCTGCTTCCGAATACCCCCGAAGTCCCATCCCTTCATCAGTTGAACGAGCATCTCGGGCCCCGAGATGTCGCTGCCGTCGACCTGCAACAACACGCGGTCGCCCAGGGTCATCACCACGCCGCCGGCCCGGCCCTCGGCCTCCCAACGCAGGATGGCGTCCTGGCCGCCGATCTTCACCACCTGCACGCCGGGCAGCCCGGCCACCGTCTTGGGGTCGACGCCAAGGTCCGAGGCGGCCAGCGCGGCGGGGTTGTCGAGGATCAGCGTGGCGTTCATCACCGCGTCGCCCTTGGCGTAGCCGCGCGACACGGTCAGGCCGCCGCCGACCACGCCCAGGCTGTCAAGATCGACCTGGCTGGCCTCCCAGCCGTTCGGCGGATTGGGCATCAGCGGGGCGAGGCTTTTGGCGAGGCGGTCATACAACCCCGCCAAGGCGTTCTGCAGCAGATCGGCGGTCAGCGTCAGATTGCCTTGGGCATAGGCCAGCTTCGCCTGATCCAGGCGCTGCGCCAGGTCGTCGGCGGCGCGCGCCACCGGCGACGCCAGACACGCCGCGATGGCGGACGAGAGAAAAACCGCAGGCAGGCGCATGGCTCGTTGTTACCGCTAAGTTGGCCGTGAGCGACACTAGCAGTGGGGCAAGTGGCAAGCAAGGCGTCGCGACGATTGACGCGGATGGCGCCGTGGGAGGAAACTCCCCTCGGGGTGGACCGATTACGAGTTTTTCAACATGACGACCAAGGCAGCGGCGCGACGCGCCGGCGAACCGTTCGTCTCGGACCGGATCGCGCAGGAGCTTCTCTCCCTGATCGCGGAGGGACGCTTGGTGCCTGGGCAAAGGCTGCCCGGCGAGCGGCAACTGGCCGAAGATATGGGGGCCAGCCGCGTTTCGGTGCGGGCCGCCCTGCAGCGGCTGAAGACCCAGGGCTTCCTGGCCGCCGTGCAGGGCGGCGGCACGCGGGTGATCGCCTCGGACCAGTCGCTCGATCCGCCGCTCACCGAACTGGTGCGGCACAATCTCGAGAACCTGCACGATCTGCTCGACATCCGCACCGCCCTCGAGGTGTGGGCGGCGCGGCGCGCGGCGCGCAATCGGGACGACTCGGACCTCGCGGCGATGGAGGCGCTGGTCCTGCGCATGGAGGCGTGCGCCTCGACCGCCAAGAGCGACGACGACGTCCAGTTCCACCTGGCCATCGCCAAGGCCAGCGGCAGTTCGGTCTACGCCTTGATCTGCACGGTGATCCGCGACGTGTTGAGCGAGATGGTCGCCTATCACCGCTACCAGCTTTTCAGCGACCCCTCGGACGATTTCGAGCTGGGCCGCCAGCACCGCGCCATCCTGGAGGGAATCCGTTCGGGCCGCGAAGACGAGGCGGCGGCGGCGATGTCGGCGCATCTCGGCTGGGTGATGGAACGTTACGACGACGCGAGGCGGCGCCAATCCGCGTGACCTCCCGCATCGGGGCAGGGGAGGCCCGCCCGTATGCCGGATGGAAGGGTGCCGCCCGTCATGGCATTCTGACGGAGATGAACGACCCGCGCGCCCTGCTCCTTGATCTCTTTCGAACGGCCATCGCCGCCGCCGATCCGCGGACGCGCCTGCCGCGCCATCTGCCTGCGCCGCCGCATGGGCGGACTTTGGTCCTGGGCGCCGGCAAGGCGGGGGCCGCCATGGCGCTGGCCGTCGAGGAAACCTTTCCCGGCGCGGTCGACGGGCTGGTGGTGGTTCCCCATGGCCACGCCCTGCCCTGCCGCCACATCGAGATCGTCGAGGCCGCCCATCCGGTGCCCGACGCGGCGGGAATGCGCGCCGCCACCCGCATGCTGGAGATGGCGGGCCGGGCCGGGCCGGATGATCTGGTGCTGTGCCTGATCTCGGGGGGAGGCTCGTCGCTGCTCGCCCTGCCGGCGGCCGGCGTCTCGCTGGACGACAAGCGGGCGGTGGCGCGCGCCCTGCTGGCCAGCGGCGCGCCGATCGCCGAAATCAATTGCGTGCGCAAGCACCTCTCGGCGATCAAGGGCGGACGACTGGCCGCCGCCTGCGCGCCGGCCAAGGTGGTGACGCTGGCGATTTCGGACGTGCCGGGCGACGATCCTGCGACCATCGCCTCGGGCCCCACGGTGCCCGATCCGACGACCTTCGCCGAGGCCG
>JADFZP010000485.1 GCA_015232485.1 Alphaproteobacteria bacterium | reverse complement strand
CGCCCCCTCACCACAACTCCCCCACCGCGTTGCGCCGCCGCACCGCCATCAGGCGGTAGCGGGCTTCGTCGGCGACGTGGTCCTCGGCCGACGTCTCGACGTCGTCGGGATCGATCCCCGAGCGCGGCAGCACCGGCACGGTTCGCAGGAAGTGTCGGCACGTCTCGAACACCCACAGGCCCGGCTGCTCGCGTTTGCCGGCCGCCGTCAGCATGGCGCGCATGCGTTGCCAGCCTTGCCGGCGGCTGCCGGGGGATTTGTCGGCGCGTTCCCAGCGCACCCCCGCGCGGGCCATGTCGTCGGCGATCGAGTTGCCGTTCTCGACGTCGAAGATCGAGGTGTCGGCGGGGCCGGGCCTGACCCGTCCGGCCAGGCCCAGCTCCGCCTCGCGCTCGACGATGCCGCGGGCGATCTCGGCGGCCAGCATGCGGAGCCCCTCGTTGGGGCGTCCGTTCCAGCCGTACCATTCCGCGATGCGGAAGAGATCGCCCGGCACCGTCGAGCGCGGCGCCCCGCCGGGCGGCACGAGATCGGACCCGTCGCTTTCGGCCCACCAGCCGACCGAGAACGGCCGACTCGAGCCCCAGTCGAAGGATCGATCGACGCGCCAACCCGCCGGCACGGGGAAGGGGGGAACCACGTGCACGGAGGGGCGCCAAAGATCGTCGAACATTCCGCCGGCCACGATATTCCAATCGCCCAGGCGCATGGCCTTGACCAGCGCCGGGTCGCCCAGGCCCTCCAGCCTGCGCTCGTAGCCGGGATCGGCGGCCAGCAACGAGGGGTTGTCCTCCAAGCGGGCCGGAACATATTGCCGCAGCATGCCCCCCTCGGCGGGCGGCATGGCGGTCAGCGAGAGCGGCGGCGCCAGATCGACGAAGGCCGCCTTGACCCAGTTATGGCCGATGCCGCCCGGATTGGCGCCGCACAGCACGCGCGGAAAGACGCCCTTCCACGCCTCGGACGGCGTCAATCCCACCAGCCGCAGCCGGCCGCGCAGAAAGCTGTACATCGGCCGCGTCCACTGGGTCAGTTCGTCGATCATCAAGACGTGGATCTCGGCGCCCTGATAGCCGTACACGTCGCTTTCATGCTTGGCGTGGCACAGATTGATCTTCGAGCCGTTGGCGAATTCGATGAAATTGCCCGAGCGGTTGACCTTGGCGAAGCCACCCCGCACCCACGCGGCGAGCAACGCCGGAAATCCCGACGGCCCGTCCATGTGGTTCTTGTAAAGATCGGGATATTCCCGCCGGAACAAATAGACCTGCAAGCCATCGACCGCGCGGCACCAGGTGATCGCGGCGGCCCGCATCAGGTGCGATTTGCCACCACCCGCCGCGCCGCCATACAGCACCTCGGTGGCCGGAGTGACCAGCGCCCGCCCCTGGCGCGGATGCAGGGCGAGCGACAGCGTGTCCATGCGTCACTCTCCCCCCTCGATGCGGACATGCACGGGCGGCATCGGGCCGGCGGCCGGCGGGGCGGCGTCCTTCTCGGCGCGATCCTTGAACTTCTCGGGCCGGTGCGCCTTCAGCAGGAATTCCAGAAGCCGGTCGTTGTAGCGACGCAGCGTCACCACCGTGCCGTCATCCCAGCGCACCAGCTTGCCGGCCGAGACCAGCGGTTCCTCGATGCCCTCGGCGGCGCGGCGCCAAGCCTCGGCCTCCAGGCTGTCGACCGCCTCGGCCTCGGCGTCGTCCCAGGCCGAGGCGAAATCCTGGTCGGTGCGGCGGATTTGATAGGCGCGCGAGCGTGACAACGACACGGCGCGGGCCGCCTCGCTGACGTTCCCCGTCCGTCGGAGCACGTCGAGAAAGCGCGCGCGCACCGCCTTGGTCCAGCGGAGGCGATCCATGTCCGGGTCCGATCTGAAAGGGAGCGGATGACCAAGCGGCCGTCGTCGCCGCGTTTCGCCATCCTATGACCAGAACATGCCAAAATCGCAAAACATGTTCCACCCCTTTTTTGCTGAAATCGCAAATTTCCCGTCTTGACATTGGGAAGTTCATCGTCATTCCCGCGAAAGCGGGAATCCATCGCGCCGCCGCATCCATGTTGAGCAGGCATGGACCCCCGCTTTCGCGGGGGTGACGAGGAAGGCGGGGGTGACGAGCCAAGGAAGGCGGGGCCGACTTTTCCGAAGCCCGCCCGTGCGCCTTCCGCAATTCATTGCTAAAGCGTCAGCCGGCCCTCGCTGACCGGCACGACAGCGCCGCCCAGGCTCACCGAAATGGCCGTTGCGCCGCGCACCTCGAACTCCAACTCCATGTGGCTGGGCCGACCCATCTCGACTCCTTGCGCGATGTCGATGCGATGCGGGCCATCGGTCAGCCGCTTGGCCAGCAGTCCGGCCAGGGCGACCGCCGCCGAGCCGGTGGCGGGGTCCTCGTCGATGCCCAGCACGGGCGCGAACATGCGCGCGTGCAGGCGGTCGTGCGCCGTCTCGGCGAACAGATAGAGATTGCCGCCTTGCGCCCGCTTCCACAGCGCCCGGTCCAGCAGCGCCCGCGCCACGGCGGCCGGCGAGGCCAGCGGCACCATGGTGAAGGCCGGCCCCGAACTCCAAGCCTCGATGGCGGCGCCGTCGTCGAGATCGGCCTCGTCAAGCCCCAGGAACGCGGCCACCACCCCGCGGGGCGGCACCGCCACACCCAGCTCGGCCGGCGGCTTCGGGCACGTCAGCCTGGCCCACAGCCGATCCGACCGGTGCTCGACGGCGACCGGCACCGGCCCGACGCCTTCTTCCAGCACCAGTTCGGCGCGTCCGTCCGAGTCGGCGGCGATTTCGCCCAGCGCCACCAGCATGGCGGCGGCGCCCACCGTCGGATGCCCGGCGAAGGGCAGTTCGGCGGCGGGCGTGAAGATGCGCACCCGCCGCGCCCGCGCATCCCCCGACTTGGCGGGAAACACGAAGACCGTCTCGGACAGGTTCATCTCGCGCGCGATGGCCTGCATGTCGGCATCATTCAGGCTGGCCGGGGCGCGCGGAAAAACCGCCAGCGGGTTGCCCCCGAAGCGCCGCGTGGTGAACACGTCGGCGGTGACGAAGTCGAGGATCCGCTTGGGGTCCGACCCCATCAGGTCGAGCAGATTGGCGTAGCGGTAAAGA
>JADFZP010000484.1 GCA_015232485.1 Alphaproteobacteria bacterium | reverse complement strand
TCGGCACCAGACACCATGCCGCCCCGGCGCGGGTATACCACGCCGGGGCGGCATCGCCACGTCCTGGGCTTACTTGCCCTTTTTGTCGCCGTCCACTTCCTCGAAATCGGCGTCGACCACCTTGTCGTCGCCGCCACCACCACCGGGCTGACCCGAGTCGTGCTCGCCGCCGGGAGCGCCGGCCGCGCCGCCGTCCTGGGCCGCCTTGTACATCGCCTCGCCCAGCTTCATCGCGGACTGCATCAGGGCCTCGGTCTTGGCCTTGATGTCGGCCGGCTCGTCGCCGTCCATCGCCTGCTTCAGCGACTGGATGTCGCGCTCGATCGTGGCCTTCTGGTCGGACGACACCTTGTCGCCGTACTCCTTGAGGTTCTTCTCGGTCGAGTGGATCAGGCCGTCGGCGTGGTTGCGCGCCTCGACCGTCTCCTTGCGCTTCTTGTCGTCGGCGGCGTGGGCCTCGGCGTCGCGCACCATGCGGTCGATGTCGCTGTCGCTAAGCC
Source organism: Alphaproteobacteria bacterium (assembly GCA_015232485.1). Lineage (GTDB taxonomy): Bacteria > Pseudomonadota > Alphaproteobacteria > Rhodospirillales > Magnetospirillaceae > JADFZP01. Next base: position 2,615 of record JADFZP010000484.1, on the reverse strand, counting down.
CACCCGAAGCCTGGATGCGGATCTGCTGTTCCTTGCCGGTCGCCTTGTCCTTGGCCGACACGTTGACGATGCCGTTGGCGTCGATGTCGAAGGTGACCTCGATCTGCGGCACGCCGCGCGGCGCCGAGGGGATGCCGACCAGATCGAACTGGCCCAGCACCTTGTTGTCGGCGGCCATCTCGCGCTCGCCCTGGAACACCCGGATGGTCACCGCCGTCTGATTGTCCTCGGCGGTCGAGAACACCTGGCTCTTGCGGGTCGGGATGGTGGTGTTGCGGTCGATCAGGCGGGTGAACACGCCGCCCAGCGTCTCGATGCCCAACGACAGCGGGGTGACGTCGAGCAGCAGGACGTCCTTGACCTCGCCCTTCAGCACGCCACCCTGGATCGCGGCGCCGATCGCCACCACCTCGTCGGGGTTGACGCCCTTGTGGGGCTCCTTGCCGAAGAACTCCTTCACCGTGTCATAGACCTTGGGCATGCGGGTCATGCCGCCGACCATGATGACCTCGTCGATGTCGGAGGGCTTGACGCCCGCGTCCTTCATCGCGTTGCGGCACGGCTCGACCGTGCGCTGGATCAGGTCTTCCACCAAGGCTTCCAGCTTGGCGCGGGTCAGCTTGATGTTGAGGTGCTTCGGCCCGGTCTGGTCGGCCGTGATGAACGGCAGATTGACCTCGGTCTGCATCGAGCCCGACAGCTCGATCTTGGCCTTTTCGGCGGCCTCCTTCAGGCGCTGAAGGGCCAGGCGGTCCTTGCGCAGGTCGATGCCCTGCTCCTTGCGGAACTCGTCGGCCAGGTAATCCATGATGCGGGCGTCGAAATCCTCGCCGCCCAGGAAGGTGTCGCCGTTGGTCGACTTCACCTCGAACACGCCGTCGCCGATCTCGAGGATCGACACGTCGAAGGTGCCGCCGCCCAGATCGTAGACCGCGACGGTGCCGGTGCCCTTGCGCTCCATGCCATAGGCCAGCGCGGCGGCGGTCGGCTCGTTGATGATGCGCAGGACTTCCAGGCCGGCGATCTTGCCGGCGTCCTTGGTGGCCTGACGCTGCGAGTCGTTGAAGTAGGCCGGCACGGTGATGACCGCCTGGGTGACCTTTTCACCCAGATAGGCTTCGGCCGTTTCCTTCATCTTGCCAAGGATGAACGCCGAGATCTGGCTGGGGCTGTACTTGTTGCCCTGCGACTCGACCCAGGCGTCGTTGTTGTCGCCCTTGATGATGTGATAGGGGACGAGCGATTTGTCCTTCTCGGTCAGCGGATCATTGTAGCGCCGTCCGATCAGGCGCTTGATCGCGAAGAAGGTGTTGGACGGATTGGTCACCGCTTGGCGCTTGGCCGCTTGTCCGACCAGCCGCTCGCCGCCTTCGGTGAAGGCGACCATCGACGGGGTGGTGCGCGCGCCTTCGGCGTTTTCGATGACCTTGGCGCTTTTGCCTTCCATCACGGCGACACAGGAATTCGTCGTGCCCAGGTCGATGCCGATAACCTTGCTCATGTCTTCCTCTTCCTCTGCGGCAGATCGCCGCGGTCCCCAAGCGGCAACCGCCCGATCCCTCGTGTTGACCCTTGGCGTGCAGGGCTCATTCGCACGGTCGGTTATATAAGGCGGTCGCCAAACCGGCGCAACGGCCGGGCGGCGGATGTTAGCACTGGGTTTCCGCGAGTGCCAGACCCGACCACCGCGTTCTTCGCGCTGGACGATCGTCCCGCCCAATGCCCAAATCATAGCCGTGATCGTCTCGGCCAGCTACCGCACAGACATTCCCGCCTTCTATTCCGAGTGGTTCCTGCGCCGCTTCGAGGCGGGGTACGCGCGGGTGGTCAATCCCTATGGCGGCCCGCCCACCCAGGTGGCGCTGCGCGGGCCGGGCGTCGACGGTTTCGTCTTCTGGACGCGCAACATTTCGCCCTTCCGGAGCGCGTTGGCCAAGGTGGCCGAAGCCGGCCCGCCCTTCGTGGTGCAGTACACGGTGACGGGTTACCCCCGCCCGTTGGAACCGGGCGTGATCGAGGCGGATCGCGCCGTCGCCGCGATTCGCGCCCTGGCCGCCGATTTCGGCCCGCGCGTCGCGGTGTGGCGCTACGACCCGATCGTCTTCACCGAATCGACGCCGGCCGCTTGGCACGCGGCCAATTTCGCCCGCCTCGCCGCCGGGCTGGAGGGCCGCGTCGACGAGGTGGTGATCTCGTTCGCCACGCTGTACCGCAAATCGATCCGCAACATGACCGCCGCCGGCCTGTCCTGGACCGATCCCGACTGGCCCGAGAAACAGGCGCTGCGCCAAACGCTGGAAGCCATCGCCGCCCGCCACGGCATGACCCTGACAATCTGCTCGCAAACCGAGGCCGGCGGAACCGGCGCCGCCTGCGTCGACGCGGCCCGCCTGGGCGTCAAGGCGCGCCAGAAAGGCAACCGCCCCGGCTGCCTGTGCGCCGAGTCGCGCGACATCGGCGCCTACGACACCTGCCCGCATGGCTGCGTCTATTGCTATGCGGTGCGAAGCCGAAGCGTGGCCAAGCGCCGGTTTCGCGAGCACGATCCCGCTTCGGAGTTTTTGTGACGCGCGAAACGTGCTTTATTTCCGGCGATGAAACGCCTGCTTCTCGCC
>JADFZP010000483.1:1775-3120 GCA_015232485.1 Alphaproteobacteria bacterium | reverse complement strand
GTTGAGGCCGCGGCAGCCCGAGGCGAGGGCGGCGCAGATCCGGTCGATCGCGGCCGGCGCGTCGATGGCCAGCAAATTGGTCATGGTGTCACCTTGTCGTAAGGGAGGAGGAGGACGGGATGCCGTCGATCAGCACCTGGGGTTGGCCCAGGCGGCGATCGGCGGCGGAAAGGCGGTCGGGCCAGCTTTCCAGGAAGTGATGGCCCAGCAGTTGCAGCGTCAGCGCGCCGATCAACGCCATCTCCTCGCGCTCGCCGGCCATGTTGCCGGACTGGCGGCGCGCCTTGTCGACCAGCGGCGCCGTGACGGCGGGATCGAGCAGGCCGAGCCGCCGCATGCCGGCCTCGCTGAGCAGATCGTCGACGTAATCGGGCGCCTGGGGGCCGAAAAAGGCGGGGGCGATGGGGGCGCGGTAGGGCTTTTTGGGCCGGCGCGCGATCTCGGGCGGCAGATGGCGGGCGGCGAGGCGGCGCAGGGTCAGCTTGTCGGCCAAGCCGCGCAGCTTCAGCGGGTCGGGCAGGCCGAGGCAGAAATCGACCACGCTGGGATCGAGGAAGGGATAGCGCGCCTCGACGCCATTGGCCATCGCCACGCGGTCGCCCTGGCAGGACAGCAGATAGGGCGACATGAAGGTGGCGATCTCGGTGGCCTGGGCGCGGGCCAGCGGCGACCAGTCGCGCCAGCCCTTGGGCATCGCCTGTGCGGCGTCGGCCTCCAGCGCCTCGGGGCCGTCGAGGCGCAAGGATGGCGCCAGGAAGCGCAAGCTCCAGGCGGTGTTGCGCCAGCGCGGCAGATGGGCATAGAAGGGCTGCTCCCGCTCGGTCATGCCGGTGCGGAAGAAGGCCTGCCACAGCGCGCCGCCGCGCAAGGCGGCCGCCGCCACGTCGGGATGCAGGCGGCCGAGCAAGGCGGGGCGCAGCTTCGAATCCGGCCGCTTGGCCCACCAGCGGCGGATGCGGTCCTCCTTGAAGATGTCGTATCCGGCCAGCAGTTCGTCGGCGCCCTCGCCGGTCAGCACCGCCTTCATGCCGGTGTCGCGCACCAGCCCGGACAGCAGATGCAGCGGCACCGGCGAGGTGCGCATCAGCGGCGTCTCGCAATGCCAGATCACCTCGGGCAGATCGCGGCGCAGATCGTCCTCGGCGCACACGATCTCGTGATGGCGCGAGCCGATCAGGCGGGCGGCGACGCGTTGCGGCCCGGTCTCGTCGAAACGCGGATCGACGAAGCGCACCGAGAAGGTGTCGAGTTCGGGCTGGCCCTTGGCCGCCAGCGCCGAGATCAGGCTGGAATCGACGCCGCCGCTGAGATACGAGCCGACCGGCACGTCGGCGCGCAGCCGCAG
>JADFZP010000483.1:0-1675 GCA_015232485.1 Alphaproteobacteria bacterium | reverse complement strand
CGTCCAGAACAGCGGCAGGATGCCCAGCCGGTCGCGGACCAGCCACAGCGTTTCGGCGCGGCGATCCCACAGGGCGAAGGCGAACTGGCCGTTCAGCTTGGCCCAGGCGGCCGGCCCCCATTCCTCGAAGGCGTGCAGGATCACCTCGCAATCCGAATGGGTGCGGAAGCGATGGCCGCGCCCGATCAGCAGGGCGCGCAACTCGATATGATTGAAGACCTCGCCATTGGCGACCAGCCACAGCGAACCGTCCTCGTTGGCCAGCGGCTGCCCGCCATCGGCCAGCCCGACCAGGCTGAGCCGGGCGTGGGCGAAGCCCAAGGCGCCGTCGCGCAGCAGGCCGTGGCCGTCCGGCCCGCGATGGCCCAGCATGGCGGCCATCCGGCGCAACTCGTCCAATTCGGGCCGCGCCGCGCCGGGACCGGCGAGCACGCCTGCGATACCGCACATGGTGAAGCTCCTTTCAGGGCGTGACGCTCAAGCCGGCGGTTCGCGCAGCGACGCCTTTCGGATCTTGCCGGTGTCGGTCTTGGGCAGTTCGGGGACCAGTTCGAAAAAGCGCGGCACCAGATGCGGTTCGAGGCGGGCGCGGCAATGGCGGCGCAGATCGTCCTCGGTCAGGGCGCCGGGCCGGCGGGGCGCCACGAAGGCTTTGGGCGCCATGCCGTCGACCGGGTGCTCGACGCCGATCACGGCGGCTTCGGCGACCTCCTCAAGCTCGTAAAGGATGTCCTCGATCTCTTTCGGGCTGACCTTCTCGCCGCGGCATTTGAAGACGTCGTCGCGTCGGCCGACGAAATACAGGAAGCCCTCGGCGTCCATGCGGAACAGGTCGCCGGAATAAAGCACCTTCTCGCCCTGGATGGCCCCGTCGCGTAGGACGCGGGCGGTCTCGGCCGGCTTGCCCCAATAGCCGCGCATGACGTGGGCGCCCCGGATCACCAACTCGCCGACCTCGCCGGGCGGCAGGCGGGCGCCATCGTCGTCCGCCACCCACACCTCGCTGTTGGGGATGGCCCGACCGACCGAGCCGGCCTTTTCGGCCAAACGCTCGGGGGGTAGCCAACTGACCCGCGTGCATTCGGTCTGGCCATACATCGAGATGATCCGGGCGTCCGGAAACAGCTCGCCCAGCCGGCGGATGTGGGGGGCGGGCAGGGCCGCCGCGGCGTTGGTCATGTAGCGCAGGCAGCCGAGGTCCAGCCCCTCGAACGGCGCCATCTGGATCAAGCGGGCGAAGATGGTGGGCACGCCGGGCAGGCCGGTGACCCGCTCCTCGGCAATGCGGCGAACGATGTCCCAGGGAAAGGCGAAGGACTTCTCCAGCACCACCGTGTAGCCGACCCGCGCCCCGGTCACCACCTGGAACAGGCCATAGCCGAAGCTCAGCGGCAGCACGCAGATCACCACGTCCTCGGGCGCGTTGCCCAGATAGGTCGAGATCGACCACGCGGTGTTGACGATGTTGCGATGGGTCAGCATCACGCCCTTGGGCTGGCCGGTCGAGCCCGAGGTGTAGATGATCGCGCAGAGATCGTAATCGATCAGCCCCGGCTCGGCGGGCGCCCGCCTGGGACCGCACAGCACGTCGTCCAGGCTTTCGGCGCGCGTGACGCCCACCGCGCGCCGCTCGCCGGCCCACAACACGCCGGCCAGGTCGGGGGCCTGCGCCGCC
>JADFZP010000482.1:2616-3121 GCA_015232485.1 Alphaproteobacteria bacterium | reverse complement strand
CATCAGAATCCGGCGGCCGTAGTCTTCCATCCCGTCTCGAACGCCTGCAAGCGACCTTGGCCATATGGCCGGCCATTCGTTCCGTCGGAACATATCAAGGGTTGTGCGACCCGTCGAGCATGTATGAATCTTCAGCGACGAGGTGCCGGGGGCCGCGAGGGTCATGCGTCCGATGTCAATCGGCGCTGCGGCCCAAGGAGAGCCGGGCCTCGTCCCGCCGCCAAACGTCTGGCCACGACCAAGCGCCAAAAGTGACGTCCGCCTCACCGAGCCGGCGGTGTGCCGTGTGCGCTCATGACGTTCCGTCAAAGGCGACCAAAGAGGGCACCACCGCCCTCGTCGGTTCCGCGCTGGCGCTCCGATCTTCCAAGGAACACAACTTCTCAGGCATCGGCCGCGTTTCCCCGGTCAATGCCATTTTCAGCGCATCGGCGGTAACGCGGACATCCAGGGCGTCCTTGATCACCTTCGCGATCACCCCGAATCCGTATCCTTTCTCGTGCAG
>JADFZP010000482.1:0-2596 GCA_015232485.1 Alphaproteobacteria bacterium | reverse complement strand
AGGCCCTTCCTCGTTGCCATTTCGCGCTCCGCCTTGGCTAGGGCCTGGCGCTCGGCTTTGGTCAGGCGACGCGGTGCTTCGTGGGCGACTTTCGCCAGCGCCCCTACGCCCTTCCCCTTCACAGTAAGTGTCTGCGCAGCCATCCTATTTCCCCCTGTTTTGAGCCACATGGAGCCAGAGTACACCCGCCCCCCTGGATTTGACAAATCAGGGGGGCGGGTGGACATTTTCAGATGGCTATGGTGGATTATAAGCCCAAAGAGAAGTGCATTGACTTCTCATTGGGCTTAACAGGGGGATCAGGATGGGAACTGATAGCCGCGACGTCACCGGACGCCCACTCAAATCCGGCCGAGTTGGAAGACACGATGGTCGCGTCGCGCGCACCTATCATAGCCACGTCCGGTCCATTCAAGGACCGGCTCACGGCAGCGTGGACTATTTGGCACGGGAGGGCAATTACGCCGAACGCGACGACCTGGAGCATCTCGCCGGCGACGTTGCCAAGTTCAACGAGACGGCGGCGTTGGTGGATTCGGCTCGTCGTATCCGCAATGGCCGCACCGCCGAAGCGGTGGCGAAGACGCTGGTGCGGGAATTGCCAGCGGATTCGACACAGGAACAGCGCCGTGCCGTGGCCGAGGCCGAAGTCCGTCACTGGCGGAACCTTGGCTATGATGCCGTCGCCGCCGTCCATGCCGACGCAAAGACACAGCCTCACATCCACATCGCCGTCACGGCGCGCCGCGTACCCTCCGGCGTCGTCGATCGTAGCGCCGGCAGCGTCGTGTTGATGCATCGCAGAGACGTGATGGCCGACCGCCAGCGCTTCGCGCAATCGGTCAACGACGCATGCAAGCCGGCCGTCGAGTTTTTCGGTGGCCGCGATGCTTTGCTGGACCAACCTGGTATTGAGGGCCGGCGACCGCGTCGGCGAATTCCGTCGCGGGATTGGTGTGTTGATGGGCGCCGTGAACCGGCCCCCATCGTGATCGAGGAGATCGCGATGAAACACCGAATCGAGCGTGAGAAGGCCGTGGCCCGCGCCGCGGCTCGGAAAGCGGGACAAAAGGCCCGGCTGGGCAAGATCGTCAATGCGACAATCCAGAAAGCTGTTGGGGAGGGCAAGCTGCTGGTGCCCCCCACCAGCGGGGCGCCCCAGGGTGGCTGGGCTATACTACCAAAGGCGACAGCCAGCAAAGCGAAGGGCGCCGCGGACCGCGAGCGGAAACTCTCGGAGGAGATAGAGCGCCTACAGCGTCGTGTCGAAGAAGCCGAGCGCGAGATTCACGATACGCGGTTGGCCAGCCAAGCGCACGCCGTCGACCAGCGCCAACGCACAGTGGAGGCGGCAGGCCTCTCGACCGGTTACCTGGCGGTGATGGAGGCGCAGCGCGAGGCCGCGCAGCAGCAAGTGACGCGGCTTCGGCAGATGCTTGACGAATCCCGCGACGAGCTGTCGCGCCGCCCGCTGCCGCGCCTGCCGGCCATCCTGACCGCCGAACAGGTCGAGACAATCCGCGGCGCGCACGCCCGCCTGGGACTCGATCCGCCCGATATCCAGACCACGGAAGGTCAGTCGGCCGCCTGGGCGGTCGTAAGAGCCGAAAAGGCGGCCAGGAGCGCCGCCAGGGCGGCACCGGTGATCGAAGTTTCACCGGCTCGATCGGCGCCAAACGTCGATCCCGTGAGCCTCCATCCCGAGGCGCCGGCAGACGTGCGGCGCGCCACGCTGACGCGTCTGAACGACCTCGACCGGGACGGTCTGACCGCAGCCATGGACGCCACGGTGATGGCTCTCAACACGTTGAACCGACGTGGCCCGCGCCACGCTGACGACTGGTACGATGTCCGGGCTTTCAACGGCGGCATCGACGCACTTAAACATGTGATGAAGTCGCGGGGAATGACGTCGCCGCCGCGAGCGAAAAGCAAAAATGGCATGGAGATCGGTTGAATGAAAGCGATGACGGCGAGTCTCACCTGAGGCGAAGCGCCCGGGTCGGCGGGCTTGCCGAAGAGTGTCGCCGACCGTCCCAGGTGTTCCCCGGCTTCGCCTGAGGGCGATTCGGCCGGCCAGGCCCAGTGAGCGTGTTCGGACTCTGGTCACGGGGCCAGGGGCTGCCCCGGATGCCCCCCACGAATCGAGTCGCGGATGACGGGGCTCCGGCGTCACCCGCCGCCACGCAGTTATCCACAGGTCGCGAAGTTATCCACTGGAGTCTTGTCGCGCCAAATTTGGAGTCTTGTCGCGCGACTCGCGGTTATCCACTGGAGTCTTGTCGCGCAAACTAATAACCCAACAAATAACTTTTCAAATAGCCTGCGCGACAAGACTCCAAATTGACAACCGGGGCGGAGGGTGCGGTAATCGGGGCCGATGGGGAGGCCATGGCCGAGATACACACTTTAATTGGAGCGGCGGGACAGGATGCGGCAAGATCCGCAGCCAGCAAGAAGCTTGTCAAAGCCGCCTCGGCGATATTGTCAGACGAAGCAAATGACATCGGCATCAGCTATTCCGGCTTTGCGCTGACCGCTTTACCACATCGCCGACTGCCAGACGCCGACCCTTGGGAACGCCGCGGACACCGGG
>JADFZP010000481.1 GCA_015232485.1 Alphaproteobacteria bacterium | reverse complement strand
ATCCACCACGGAGCCGCGTGGATGGCCGGATCAAGTCCGGCCATGACGAGTGGAGGGGAGGCGAGCGCCAAGGAACGAAGCGGGCGGCGAATTGCCCGTACAGCTTTGACGCCGATGGGTCAGTTCATTGGCTCGCCGGTATCATCCACGCGATCCGAGCTTCACCGCCCCGCGTAGGCGTCGACCGCGCGGGCGATTTGCTGGGCCGCGTCGACGGTGTTTTCGCCGACGCCGAAGGCCTTGCCGATCGCCATCGCCAGTTTGGGCAGCAGGTCGCGGTCGCGCTGGGCCGGCACGCCGGGGTTGGTCAGCAGGCGGCCGGCGATGGCGGCCAGGGCCTTGGCCAGTTCGGCGACGTGGGCGAAGCGGGTGCCGCGCATGCGTCGGCACAGATCCTCGGCCGCCGATTGCAGGCGGATCAGGTTCTCGAGCAGCGGGCCGATGTCGCCGGGAGCGCGGTACCAAGTCTCGATGCGCGCCGCCAGCCAGCCGACCTGCACCGAATGGCTGGTCATCTTCTGCTCGTTGATCTCGGCCGAGATGCGGTCGACCTCGCGCTGCAAGGTGACCGGGTCCATGGTCAGCGGATTGGGCACATGGATCAGGGTCGCCGACTTCTCGCCCGGCCGCGCTTCCTTGCGGCGTTCGGGACCGATGTAGTCGTGGGTGACGACGAAGGGCTTGCGACCGCGCGACAGGTTGCCGACCCGTAGCGACATGTCGCTGACGGCGATCGGCTTGACCAGAATGTCGTCGACCCCCGCGCCGACGATTCGCCGGACATGGGTGGGGCTGGTGTTGACGGTCATGGCGACCGTCAGGACGAAGGGGTTGGCGCCGATCTCGTGATGGCGCACGCGCCGCATCAGGTCGCAGACGTCGCCATCGGGCAGGCTGGTGTCGGTGACCAGCATGTCGACTTCATTCTGGCGCAAGGCGGCTTCGATTTCGAAGCACGACCCGGTCTGGGCGAATTTCCGGAATCCCCGATGGAACAGGACCACGCGAACCTCCTCGCGCAGGTCCGGGTCCGGCTCGGCGATGAGTACTCTGGCTTCTCTGACATACACTTGCATCACACCGACCCGACGACTTGATTAAAGTGTCGCATCCGTTTCCGCGGCCCGCAAGGCCGATGGATTCGGCTCGCCATGAAGTCTACGCCAGTTGCGCGCCTCGAAGCGACAAAAGGCGTCGATCATGCCGCGCCACAGATCCTCGAACAGCATGGGGTCGGCGCCCTCGCGCTCGGCCATGGCGCGCACCCGCTCGACGATCGCCTCGATGCGCGACGGCACCACCACGTCGGCCTCGGTCGGCTTGAAGCGCGCCGCTTGGGCTACGAAGCGGCTGCGCTCGGCGAGCAGCGGCACCAGCACGGCGTCCAGGCGGTCGATGTTCTGGCGAACCTCGTCCAAGCTGCGGCATTCGGTCATCGTCGTCCTCAATAGGCGTGTTCACGGAACACCGGGTCGACGCTTCCACCCCAGCGGGTGCGGTAGGCGTCGAGCAGCTCCTCGGCCGGGCAGCGGCCCGACTCGGCGGTGTGAAGCAGGGTTTGCAGGAAGATGGTCTCGTCGCGGCCGTGCTCGTCGCGGCGGGCGCGGCGCTTCAGCCCGTCCTGGGCGATGTCGAGCACGTCCAGCGCCACGTCCTGCAATTTGCGCCCCCGGAACGGGGTGGCCAAGGCCAGCCTGGGCACGTCGCGGCGCAAGGCCAGGTGCTCCTCGGTCGTCCAGTCCTTGACCAGATCCCAGGCGGCGCCCAGCGCGGTGTCGTCGTACAGCAGTCCGGCCCACAAGGCGGGCAGGGCGCACAGCCGCCGCCACGGCCCGCCGTCCGAGCCGCGCATCTCGAGATAGCGCTTCAGGCGCACGTCGGGGAACAGCGTGGTCAGATGGTCGCCCCAATCGCCCAGGGTGGGGATCTCGCCGGGCAGGGCGGGCAGGCGGCCGGCCATGAAGTCGCGGAACGACTGGCCGGCGGCGTCGATATAGCGGCCGTCGCGATAGACGAAATACATCGGCACGTCCAGCGCGTGGTCGACATGGCGCTCGAAGCTCATGCCGTCTTCGAACACATAGGGCAGGAAGCCCGAGCGGTCGGGATCGGTGTCGGTCCACACATGGGCGCGATAGCTCAAAAAGCCGCTCTCCTTGCCCTCAACGAAGGGCGAGTTGGCCCACAAGGCGGTGGCCAGCGGCTGCAAGGCCAGCGAGACGCGGTACTTGCGCACCATGTCGGCTTCCGAGGCGAAGTCGAGATTGACCTGGACGGTGCAGGTGCGCAGCATCATGTCCAGGCCCATCGCGCCCTTGGTCGGCATGTAGCGGCGCATGATGGCGTAGCGGCCCTTGGGCATCCACGGGATGTCTTCGCGAAGCCATTTCGGCTGGAAGCCCAGGCCGACCATGCCGACGTTCAGGGCGGCGGCCACTTCCTTGACCTGACGCAGATGCTGGGTGACCTCGGCGCAGGTCTGATGCACGGTCTCGACCGGCGCGCCCGACAATTCGAGCTGACCGCCCGGCTCCAGGCTGACCGAGGCGCCGTCGGCCGACAGCAGCGCGATCGGCAGGCCGTTCTCCAACACGGGGGTCCAGCCGAAGCGTTCCAGCCCCTCCAGCAGGGCGCGGATGCCGCGCGGGCCGTCATAGGGCGGCGCCTTCAGATCGTCCCAGCCGAACACGAACTTCTCGTGCTCGGTGCCGATTCGCCACTCCTCGGGCGGCTTGCAGCCCGAAGCCAGCCACTCGACGAGTTGCGCCTTGCCGGTGATGGGTTCGCCACTGGATTGCGCGGGGGCCGACATGCGGGGAATGGTCTCGCGGTTCGAGTTCGGGTCAGGAGCGGAAGGCCGGGCCGGAAGCCCAGTCGCCGTGACGGGCCTGCCAGCAGGCCAGCGCCGCCAGCGCCGCGGTCTCGGCGCGCAGGATGCGCGGACCCAGACCAACCGCGACAGCAAAGGGCAAGCCGGCCACAGCGTCAAGCTCCGATTTGTCGAATCCGCCCTCCGGTCCTACCAGAAAGCCGGCCGGCCCCGGCGTCAGCGCCTCGGCCAGGGGCCGCGACGGCCCATGCTCGGCCAGCACGAACAGCCGGCGATCCGAGGGCCACTCGG
>JADFZP010000480.1 GCA_015232485.1 Alphaproteobacteria bacterium | reverse complement strand
GCTTGTCGAAGCGCACCAGAAGCTTGCCGCCGACCACCTCGGCCGAATAGGCCACCGGCCCGTCCCAATCGAACACCATGCGGGCATAGCCCTCATGGACGGCGGCGCGTGGCGTGCCGCCTTGCGCCCAGGCGGCGCCCGGCGCGACGAGCGGCAGGATCAGCAGAAGAAGAAGCAGGGCGCGAAGCGGCCTCATGAGGCGGCTCCGGGCAGGATGACGAGGTCGACGCGGTCGGCGGGCAGCGCGCCGCCCACCCCGATCGCCGCCTTGACCTCCAGGCTGCGCACCGCGCCGGCCCGCCTGAGGGCGTTGGCCACGGCGGCGGCGCGGGCCAGGGCCAATTCGAAGCTGACCGGGCCGGCCGCGCCGACCACCGCCACGCGATTGCCCAGATTGGCGAGCAGTCCGCCCAGGTGGAACAGCGCCTCGCCGGCCGCGGCGTCGAGCGTCGAGGCGCCCGGCGCGAAGGTCAGCCGGGATGGCAGCGACAGCACGATGCGGTCATGGCCCAATTCGAGCTTCGCCCCGGCCAGGGCGGGCTGCTTGGCCAGGGTGCCTTGCAGCAAAACGTTCAGATAATCGATGTCGACGGCGGCGCGGCGATGCACGGTGGCGATGTTGCGGTCGGCCATCGGAGGGGTCGGCAGGGTGGCCTCGCCCCCGGTCACCCGCCGCCACGCCTCGACGTCCAGCGTCGACATGGCGAACATCAGGATGAAGAAGGTCAGCACCAGCGAGACCACGTCGGTGAAGGCGAGCAGCCACGCCGGTTCGGCGTGCTGGGCGGCGGGAGGCGGGTCGAGTTCGACCATGGATCAGCCTCCCCCCACCGCGACGCGGAACAAAAGCCGCACCGATTCGGGGTCGCCCTTTTCGACGCCGACCGCGACCAGACCGGGCTTCGCCCCGCTGGCCGCCATGGCGCGCCCGAACACGCCGGCCCGCGCCGTCTCCAGCGTTTCCGTGGTGGGCAAATCGCCATTGGGCGCCGCCGTGCCGATCAGGACGTCGCACTCATAGCGCAAGCCGACCGGGGCGTCGGCCAGCGCCTCGACCAGTTGGGCGACCAGTTCGCGACGGCCGGGGCGCAAGGCGGCCTCGCCCTCTTGGAACAGGGCGAGCGCCGGCATGGTCGCCTGCATCAGGCGGCCGGGCAGCACCACGTCGACCCGCGCCACCGGGACGGCGGCGCGCAGCACTTGGCCCAGGACGTCGTGCAGACGCTGCGCCGCGGCGATCTCGTCCGGGTGCATGACCAGGGGGGCCTCGGCCGGGGGTGGAGCCGCGGCGAAGCGATCGGAAACGCTGTCCAGGGCGGCCTTCGACCTGTCTCGCTCGATGGAGGACATGCTGTTCAGCAGAACGAAAAACGCCAGAAGCAGCAGATAGACCGAAAGCAGGAGGTGGAGGCTGCCGCCCGCCTGTTGCCGCGGTGCGTCGCCCCGCCCCTCCATGATCCTAATCGAAACTGGCGAACAGGGCGTCGATATCGGCCTGCCGCGACGCCCGCTCGGGGAGTTGCGGCCCGTTCAGCAGATCCTCGTCGGTCACCTGCTTCACCTCGTCCGCCGCCGCTTCGGGCGGTGGCGGTGTCGCCTCGGCCGTCGGCTCGGCGGGGCCGAACGCGGCGACCAGCGCTTCGATCTTCTGTTCGATGTGCTTGAGCGCCCGCACCACCTTGGTGATGCGCTGGCCGGTGATGTCCTGGAAATTGCACGCCTCGTAGATGCGAGTCGTGGCGTCGGTCAGCCGCTGGCCCATCTCGGGAGGGAGATCGGTCAGCATCGTTTCAAGCTGTTCGCACGCGTCCAGGATTTCGTTGGTCGCCGATTCGGTGGCGCCGACGATGGCGTCCAACTCGTCGGTGGCCGACGCGATGTAGTGATTCTGGATCTCGTCCGGCCGCAACGCGGCGATCTCGGCGCGCGCGGCGTGGATGTAGTTCGCCAACGCCTCCAGCTCTTGATAGAGCCGGATGTCCTTGGCGTCCAAATCCCCGCTCATGGTCGACAGGAGCGAACGGACGACTTCGGCGACACGGTCCAACCGTACCGTGTCGCCATGCTCGCGCCGCAACTCGTCGAGTCTGAGTGCGAGGTCCTTGTCGATTTTGCCTGCCGACATTGTCGGGGTTCCGATCAGAATTCGCCGAGCACGCTCACCATCTTCGCCTTCAACGTCTCGGCGTTGAACGGCTTGACGATGTAGTTCGAAACACCCGCTTCCTTCGCCGCGATCACGTTTTCCGATTTGGATTCGGCGGTGACCATGATGAAGGGCGTGGGCTTGAGCTTGGCGTCGGCCCGCACTTCGCGAAGGAGCTGGAGACCGGTCATCGGCTCCATGTTCCAGTCGGAAATGACCAGCCCGAAATTGCCCTCACGCATCATTTGCAGCGCCATGCTGCCATCCGTGGCTTCTTCGATGTTGATGAAGCCCAGCTGACGCAGGAGGTTGCGAATGATCCTCAGCATCGTCTTGTAATCATCAACGATCAGAACGTTCATATTCTTGTCGACAGACATCCGTCACACTCCATCAAGGCCTCGGGCCGGAAAACCCTTCGACAGCCGACAACCCTAGGGTCCGCCTAGTTAAAATCCCGTTCGCGCATATGCGCAAGTTTTTTTGTCGATATCCTCAACCCTCTTTCTGCGCGCCTTGGATCGGCATCTGTCTCCGGGACGCCAGTTCGGTCGTCACGGCCTTTGCCTTCAAGGGGTCCATTTGCGCCATGATCGGGGCGATTTTCGCCTCCTTCATCCGTTCGATGACCTCGAGCAGGACCGGCATTTCGAGCTGCTCGAAAATTTTGGCCGCCTCTTTTGGCTTCATCGTCTCATAGATTTTCACCAGGGAACGCATTTTCGCGTCCTCCTGCTGGTCGTATTTCTTAAGCAAGCCTTGGATCGACGCCTCCAGGCCCTTCAATTCGACCACCTTTTTGTCGATTCGCGTCTCGGCGGCCTTGAGCAGGCCCTCGCGCATGTCCAGTTCCCGGCCGCGCACTTCCAGGCTTTCGCGCCGCTCGGCCAGTTTTTGCAGCACGTCGATCTCGCTCTGCGTGAACGGGTTGACGTCGCCGCCCACCTCGGGCGGGCGATCGGGGGCCTGCGGCTGCGGCGGCAGGGC
>JADFZP010000479.1 GCA_015232485.1 Alphaproteobacteria bacterium | reverse complement strand
ACAGCGGGCTGCCCGAGGGCGGCTTGAGCATCTGGGGCGGCGCGCCGACGCTCTCGGCGCCGGGCTCGGCCGGATGATGGGTCGCGGAATGCTGCTGCGGCTGGGGCGATTGCTGCGGCTGGGGCGGCGCCACGGCGACCGGGCCGCCATGACCTTCCAGCGCGTTCAGGCGGAATTCCAGATCACCCTGCAATCGTTCGAGCTTCTGGGCGTTCTGCTGCGCCTGGAAGCGCGCCTCCTCGACCTGGCCGGTGATGTTGCGCATGGTCGCTTCGAATTGGTCCAGGCGAATCTCGAAGCGGGCCGCCGCCTCGTCGGGCAAGGGCTCGCCGGCCGGGGACGAGTCGCCGCCGCCGCCACCACCGCCGCCGCGATAGACCTGACGCTGCAAGGTGGACAGGTCGCGCTCCATGCGCTGGATCTGGTCCATCAGCGACCGCATGTCCTGGGCGCGCACCGGGCCGGCCATCATGACGACGAGAACGAAAGCGGCCATCGCCGCATGGAAGGGGGATCGCACCGCAAACCTCTGCGTTGAAGACTGTTAAGCAGCCGATCGGACGAGGCTGCCCGCTCATATGGGCGAAATTGAGGCAACCACGCAAACGAAAAACGCCCGCCCGGCTCTCGCCGGACGGGCGTTTTTCGGACAATCGAACTTTACTGGACGACCAGCACGCCGCGGCGGTTCTGGGTCCAGGCCGACTCGTTCGAGCCGAGCGCCACCGGGCGCTCCTTGCCGTAGGAGACGGTCTTCAGACGGGCCGCCGGAATGCCCTGGGAAACCAGGAAGCTCTTCACGGAATTGGCGCGACGCTCGCCGAGCGCCAAGTTGTACTCGCGGGTGCCGCGCTCGTCGGCGTGGCCTTCGACGGCGATCGCGACGTTCGGGTACTTCTTCAGCCAGTTGGCCTGCTTCTCGACCTGGGCGCGAGCCTCGGGGCGGAGGGCGAAGCTGTCATAGTCGAAGAACACGCGATCGCCGACATTCGCGACCAGGTCCTGCTGCGAACCGGGGACGATGCTGGAAACGCCAGTGCCAGTGCCGGTGCCGCCGGTCGTGGTGGAGGCGGTCGGGGCGCTTTCGCAGGCGCCCAGCAGGGCGACGGCGGCGATAACGCTAAGGAAACGGATCTTCATCGTGTTAATTCCCCCTCGATGGGTTGATCATTCGTGGATGTGCCCGGACGGCCACAAAGCCCAATCCGACCGGACGAACCATCCAATCTCGGCAGCATGCGGACCCGAAGCATAGGGACTATTCCCTTTCGGCAGCGGACTATACTTCCGACACATCACCGAATCAAGGGGGACCACGCCGGGTCCGAGGCGTCGAGCGGGGTCACCGCCTGACGCTCGTTGTAGCCGGTGAGATCGATGCTGTAGAGCTTCGACGAGTCGCCCCGCCCCTGGGAGTCCGATGCCGGGGTCTGCTTATAGTACATCAGCACGCGGCCGTTGGGCGCCCAGGTCGGCCCTTCGGCGAGGAAGCCCTGGGCGAGTTGCCGTTCACCGCTGCCGTCGGGGCGCATGACGCCGATGTAGAACTCGCCGCCCTTCATCCGGGTGAAGGCGATCAGGTCGCCGCGCGGCGACCACACCGGCGTGGCGTAGCGGCCATCGCCGAAGCTGATGCGCTGCACGTTCGAGCCGTCGGCGTTCATCACGTAAATCTGCTGCGAGCCGCCGCGATCCGAGTTGAAGGTGATCTTCTGGCCATCCGGCGCGAAGCTGGGCGAGGTGTCGATCGAGGGGTGCTCGGTCAGGCGCACCGATTTGCGGGTGCGCAAATCCATCTCGTAGATTTCGGAATTGCCGTCGTCGGCCATCGACATGACGACCTTGTTTCCATCGGGCGAGAAGCGGGGCGCGAAGGTCATGCCGGGGAAATCGCCCAGCACCTCGCGCCGCGCCGTGTCGATCTGCAGCACGTAGACCCGCGGCTTGCCCTTGAAATAGCTGAGATAGGTGATCTCGCGGGCGGTCGGCGAAAAGCGCGGCGTCAGCACCAGATCCGAGCCGTCGGTAAGGAATTTATGCCCCTCGCCGTCCTGGTCCATGATCGCCAGCCGCTTGACGCGCTTGCCCTTGGGGCCGCTTTCCGAGACATAGACGATCTGCGTGTCGAAATAGCCCGACTCGCCGGTGATGCGCTTGTAGATCGCGTCGGCGATCATATGCGCGATGCGCCGCCAAGCGGTCGGCTGGCCGCGCAGGGCCATGCCTTCCATCTGCTGTTCCGACAGCACGTCCCACAGCCGGAATTCGACCCGGAATTCTCCACCCTGCACCATCTCGATGCGGCCCTGGACCAGCGCCTGGGCGTTGATCAGCCGCCAGTCGGGAAAGCGCGGCTGGACGTTGAGCGCCGTCACCTTGTCGATGAAGGCCTTGGGGTCGATCGGCGCGAACAGCCCCGAGCGCTCGAGATCGGCCGCGACGACCTTGGCGATGTCGCGGGCCATCTGCGACTCCTGCCCCGTCGTCCCGAAGAAATCGGGAATGGCGATGGGCATGGGCTGCACGTTGCCGCGCGTGACGTCGATGCGAAGTTCGGCCCGGGCCGGAGTCGCCACGGCGAGACCGACGAGGGCGGCCAAGGCGAGAATGGCCAGACGGAGTTTGGGCAACACGGTCATCTCCCGATCATGTCCCTGGGGTTGAACCTAAAGGTGATTTCTTTCCAAGTATCATACTTCTGTGACGGCACTTTGAAAGGGCTGCACTTGTAAGCCGCGCGGGCTGCGCTATCAGCGGCGGCACGATAGAAAGGATGCCCCGAAAGGGCACGATTTTCGACTATGTCGGCGCGAACCAAACTGCCATCCATATTCAGAAGAACCTTGATCTCGACCACTAGGTCCTGAGCGTCACGAGCACCGACCGGCGGGTTCCAGCACTGCTGTATCTGAGCGAGAATGGCGTCCTTCTCGCTCATGGTCAGTGGCTCGGACGGCGCGTTGCGGTTCGAGCCGTTCGGTGAGCCGGGAGTCGGCGCCGCCGCCGTCTGCGGCTGCTGCGGCCGAGGCTGCGACGGTTGCGGCGGCTGCGGCGTTGCCGGCCTGAACTTCTCGACGGTCTTGAGAAGCTGGTCGAAATCGTCTTTGGGCGGCGTCGGCTTGGGCTTCGGCTTCACCTCGGCGAGCGGCGTCG
>JADFZP010000478.1 GCA_015232485.1 Alphaproteobacteria bacterium | reverse complement strand
AAATAAGCATCGCTCGTCAATGCCTATTTCGTCGGCAAGGTGTGCATGGTTGACCGCTCGCGCGGGGAGGAGGGGGCGCCCTGGTCGCGCCGGCGGGAGCCGCGCTCGGAGGAGCGGGGCGGGGCGTGGCCCAAATCGGCGCCGACGCTCTCCTGGCCGCCGCGGCGGCGCGACTGGATTTGGCCGTCGTCCCGGTTGCCGCCCTCGCGGCTCCGGTAGTCCTCGGAATAGCCGGGGCTCCAGCCGGTGTCGCCGGGGAAGGCCCGTTCATAGCCCTGCCCGTCGTCCCAGCCGCCCGGCCCGAAATCCAGACCGCGATCGTCTTGGCTCCGGAATTGGAGGCTTGGCGCGGGCAGTTGGCGCGCCCCGCGGGTCCAGTTGCGCCGGACGGGCTGGCGATCGAGCACCAGCGAGACGTAGATCCGCTGCTCGCGACTGGCGCCGGCCAAGCCGCGCGCGCCGGCCGGCGGACCCCATTGATAGGCCAACACCGCGCGGTCCCAGGTGCCGAACCGGTGGTAAAGGTGATCGAGCAGGCGGACGCCGGTTTCGATGTTGCGCGCCGGGTCGCGGATGTCGCGGCCGGCGAAGCCGTAGTGGCGGGCCACCGAGGGCACCACGTTCATCGGGCCGGTGGCCTCGCGTCGCGGGGCGCTCGTCGTGGCGATCGACAGCGCGATCCGGGGTGGAACGCCGCGGCGGCGGGCTTCGCTTTCGATACGCGAGCCGAGAACGGGGTGCTCGGCCGACCGCGCGAAGCCGTCATAGGCGACGGCTTCGCCGGTGGGCATGGCGAACAGGAAGGCGGCGGCGATGGCGGCGCGCAGGCGGCTGCTCATCATGGTGTTGCTCCTTGGGCGAGCCGGTACCCATGGCTCATGGTCCATAGGAAAGGGTCAGGCGCCCTTTTTCCCATGAAACGCATTCGGGCGGGCAGCCGCGCAAACGTCATCGCCCGCTTTCGCGGGTGATGACCGGGTCGCGTTCGACTGGATCAGTAGCGCCATCCACCCTGGCGGCGCGGCGCATAGTAGTAGCTCCGCCCATAGCCGCCGCGCCCACCATAGCCGTGGCGACGCGCATACAGATTGTCGGCGCGGTCCAGCGACGAACCGACCTCGCCGCCGATCATCGAGCCCAGCAATGTGCCGGCGGCGGTGGCGGCGGTGCGGCCGGTGCCCTCGCCGAATTGCGCCCCGGCGACGGCGCCGCCCACGCCGCCCAGAATGGTGCCGAAGGTCTCTTTGGTGCCCGCGCTGGCCGAGCAGGCGGACAGCGAGGTGCCCAGTATGATGATCGCGGCGAACTTGGTGAACGAGGTGCGCATGATCCGCTCCCGAAGACAGAATGCTCCGAATGTCCTATGTGGGGATCAGGCGCATTTTTTTGGATCGCGCCGCTGCGCCACGAAGCGAAGAAGATCGCCCAGCACCACCACGCCCACCAGCCGACCATCCTCGACCACCATCAGCCGGCCGCGGCCGACCCGGCGCATGCGGACCAAGGCCCGGTTGGTGGCGAAATCCAGCGGGATGACGTGGTCCTCGGTCAGCCGGTGCATGACCTCGGCGACCCGCCGCCGCCCGGCGCCGGGGGCGCGCAGGGCCTCGCCGCTGACCGCGCCGACCAGACGGCCGTCCTCGACCACCGGGCAGGTGGCGCGGGGATGTTCAAGGACGACGTGTTCGATCGGCATGGCGGGGTCGACGGCGGGCGGCGGCGCGCGCAGAAAGCGCGACAGGGGCTCGGCCGCCAGCAATTGGCGGGTGCGCTGCTGGGCCACCGCCCCGCGCGCGGCGGCATAGACGAAGAAGCCCAACAGAATCCACCAAAAGCCGGCCAACGTCCCGCCTTGCACGATGCTGACCGCGCCGGCCGAGGCGAGCGCCAGCCCAAACAGCCAACCGACGCCCCCCGCCATGCGGGTGGCCCACAGCACGTCTCCCTTCCAGCCCCACAACACGGCGCGCAGCACCCGGCCGCCGTCCAGCGGGAAGGCCGGGATCATGTTGAACGTGGCGAGCAGGCCGTTGATCAGGGCCAAATAGCCGACGACCAGCGCCACCGGATCGTCGGCCGATCCGCCGGCCCGCAACCATCCCACCTGGGCGGCGAACATCGTGGCGCCAATCGCCACGCTCATCGCCGGGCCGGCCAGGGCCATCCACAATTCGCCGCGCGGCGTGGCGGGCTCGTCCTCCATCTCGGCGACGCCGCCGAACAGGAAAAGCGTGATCGCCTGGATCGGCATTCCGTGGCGGCGCGCCACCACGGAATGGGCGAATTCGTGCAGCACCAGCGAGGCCATCAGGCCAACCAGCCCGGCCAGCGCCATCAGCCAGTGGATCGGTCCGGGCGCGTCCGGGGCCAGCGAGGGGAAATAGCCATTGGCCAGGGTCCAAACGATCGGCGCCGCCAGCAGCAGCCAACTCGCATCGACACGGATCGGGAAGCCCAGCAGGTGGAACAGCGTGACGTGGTGTCCGAACACCCGAGATCCTCTCCAGGCGGTTGGCAAATACACCTGTGGCCTCGGGAAGGGCTCTTCAAGTCGGGTGGGCGACCCATCCGAACGGATGGTAATACCGCTGGAAAAAGCCTCCCGCGTGTCGCGCGAGGCGTCCGAGCAGGGATCAATCGCCAGCCCATGCTGATCGTGGCGGTCGCGGGCGTGCTGGGCGGCGTCGTGGTGGGCTATCTGATGGCGGTGTTCGGCATGTCGGCTGCCTGCGCAAGCTGGCCGACGGCGACGTCTCGACCGAGATTTTCGGCGTGGGCCGCACCGGACATCACCACAATATGTTGAGTGGCGGATGCATGGATTCCCGCCTTCGCGCTAGGGGATGCACACATCTCGGACCTCCAACGTCATACCCGCGAAAGCGGGTATCCATGCCGGCGCATCAACCGCGAAAGTGGCATGATCTCTTTGACGAAGCGGCCAAAGAGCACCACGATCAGATGGATGCCCGCTTTCGCGGGCATGACGGCCAAAATCAGCGAGTTGGAAATCTGGATTCGGAGATCTTCACTCGGCGCCACGCGATGTGTGCATGCCCTAGCGCCTTCGCGGGAATGATGGGAGTTTTTCCGCAGCCTGTTAGAAGTTCACCCTCAGGCCCAGGCCGGCGATGTCGACGGCGTTGTCGTAGGTG
>JADFZP010000477.1 GCA_015232485.1 Alphaproteobacteria bacterium | reverse complement strand
AATGGCGGGGTGCGCGACCACGTGCTGCCCGGCAACAAGCGGTACGTGGAAGGCGGAAGGCTCGGCCGGGGCGGGCGGCGGCGCGGCGGCGGCGTCGGCGCTCCAATAGGGCCACCAGCCCCAATAGCCGTGCAGATCGACCTCCTGCTGGCGCGAGATCGGCTGGCGGCCGTCGACATCCGGGCTGCCGGCCACCTGGGCGCGGGTCAGCGCCACGGGAAACCGCCGCTGCGCCTCGTCGGGTTCGCGCAACGCCTGCGGAGCGATCAGGACGAGGCGGCCCGGCAACCAGCGCCCGGTGTCGACCACCAGCCAGCGCACCGCCCAGTCGGCGTCGTCGAACAGGAAATCGGACACCTCGCCGATTTCGCCGTCCGCCGCCTCCAGGCGCCAGCCCCGCAATCTGCCGAGGCTCCAATACATTGGCATCCTCCTTCTGTCCCCCAGCAACGCCGAGGGACGGTGCTCGTTCCCCGCTCAGGCGTAGTAGCGTCCGAAGCGGTTGTTCAGAAGATCGGTCAACGAGGCGTCCTCTTGGCGCACGAAGCCCTCGCGCGGCAGGCGTCCGGCCCGCAGCAGGTCCAGCATCGCGCAGGCCGCCGCCGCCGTGGTGGTCTGGATGGCGCTCCAACGCCGGCCGCCGATCTCGGCGCCGTAGATCTTGCGCGCCCAGGTCTCCTGGGTCAGGCGGCCGTCGCGCATGCCGCTGGCCGTCACGAAGATCAGCACCACGTCTTGCAGGGTGACCGGGATCGCCTCTTCGAGGATCTGCTTCAGCAGATCGCGCCGCCGCCACAGGGCCAGGTCGTGGACCAGCAGGCGCATCGCCTGGCAATGGCCGGGATAGCGCACCGTCTTGTAGTCCAGGAACTCGATGCGGCCATCCAGCGTGTCGCACAGCGTGCCCAGCCCGCCCGAGGTGTTGAAAGCCTCGTAGTCGATGCCGTCCAACGCGAAATGCTCGACGGCTTCAAGGGGCAGCGCCTCGCGGCGGCGCCCCTCGTGGATCACCTCGCAGGCATTGAGGTACTCGTTGATCAAGCCGTCCGTGCTCCAGGTGAGGTTGTACTTCAGCCCATTCGCCGGGAATTGCGGCAAGGCCCCCACGCGAAGGCGCATCGATTGAACCGACTCGAAGCGCCCGAACAGATCGTGTGCGACGATCCCCACGAAGCCGGGGGCCAACCCGCATTGCGGCACAAAGGCCGTCCGTGCCCCTTCGCTCAGGGACCGGATCTGGCGGGTGGTCTCCACGTCTTCCGTCAGGTCCAGATAGTGAACCCCGACCTCCCGCGCCACCCTCGCCACAGTGTGGTTGACGAAGTAGGGGCACGCGCTGATCACCGCGTCGTGGCCGGACAGGATCTGGGCCAAGGTCGCCGGGTCGTCGACCCGCGCCTCGATGCGGCGCGCCGCCGGGGGAAGATCGGCCAGCGTCGCCGGATCGCCATCGGCCACGGCGACCCGCCAGTCACCGGCCTCGACCAGCATCCGGGCGATGGCTGCGCCGATCTTGCCGGCTCCCAGGACCACGACCCGCATTGGGCTCCTCCCTCGAATGAGCCTGTTCCTCATTTGTTAGATTGGGACGCGGCCCCGCGTTGAAAGGGGGGGACGGCATGCGACCACCGGAGAGTCGCTCGCGCCGAAGGATGCCGGACGAAAGTTCGCCGGCCGGTTTGTCATTCCTCTAAAAATAGAGTAGGCTAAACCGCATTGGGCGATATCGTGGAGTTCATGGATGGCCAAGCGAATTGGGTTGGCGGTCGGTTCTCTCGTTCTGGCTGTCTCCGTCTTGATGGCGGGACAGGCGGCGGCGCAGGGGCTCGCGCTGCACGGCGCCGCCACCGTGGCCAAGAATCTGGTGATCCCCAATCAGGCGCTGATCGAGGACCAGACCGGCCATTCGCTGACCATCGTGACGAACGGCTCGGGCAACGGGCTGGCGGACTTGGCCGCCGGGCGGGCCGACCTCGCCATGATCTCGGCCCCGATCGAGGTCGCGGCGGCGATGGTCGATCTGGACCCCAACGGCATGATCGCCCATCCGGTCGGCCGGGCGGCCATCAGGGTGATGGTCAACCCGGCCAATCGCGCGGCGCTGACCCAGGACGCGGTGCGCGCCATCTTTACCGGCGGCGCCGTCGATTGGAGCGAGGTCGGCGGCCCCGCCGGCCCCATCCAGGTGGTTGTCGAGGCGCCGGGGCAAGGCACCCGCGCCATGGTCGAAGCCGTGTTCCTCGGCGGCCGGTCCTTCACGCCCCAGGCGCGGCTCATGCCGGTGCTGGCCCAACTCGCCCAGGTCGCCGGACAGGCGCCCAACGCCATCAGCTATGGCAACGGCTCCAGCATCCGGGGCGCCTCGGTGCGGTTGGTCGAGGGAATCGAGATCGCCCAGCCGCTTTCGCTGGTCACCAAGGGCGCGCCCACGCCCGAGGTCAGGGCGCTGATCGACGCCATCGCCGCGCTGGGCGTTGAATGACGGTTGGTTTTCCGGCTGGCCGCGGATACCATCGCCCCCCAAGCCATGCGTTTTGGGACGGTCGATGTGAAAGAAAAAAGCTTCCGCACCTATGCGCTGCTGCTGCTGTTCCTCGGCGCGGTCGGCGCGCATAAGTTCTACCTGTCGAAAGTCGCGATGGGATTTCTGTATCTGGTGATCACCGTGTTCGCGGTTGTTCTTCATCCGCTGTTCATCGTCCTCATCCTGATGTGGGTCGTCGACTTTTCGACCGGCAGGGAGCAGGTCCGCGAGGTGAACGCCGCGCGTCTTGACAAGGCGCCGCCACCCGAACCCGTTTGAGAGCATGGACCGCGCCGTCATCGTCGTCGCCGGGCCGACCGCCTCGGGCAAGTCGGCGCTCGCCCTCGACGTGGCGCGCGCGTTCGGCGGCGTGGTCGTCAACGCCGACGCCATGCAGGTCTATGACGGCCTGCGCGTCCTGACGGCGCGGCCCACGCCCGAGGACGAGGCGGCGGCGCCGCATCGGCTGTATGGCGTGTTGCCGCCCTCCGAGGCGTGCTCGGCCGGGCGCTGGCGCGAGATGGCCGCGCTGGCGCTCGACGACGCGTGGGCGGCGGGAAGCCTGCCGGTCGTGGTGGGCGGGACGGGGCTCTACATCCGGGCGCTGACCCGCGGCCTATCGCCGATCCCCGAGGT
>JADFZP010000476.1 GCA_015232485.1 Alphaproteobacteria bacterium | reverse complement strand
GCTTGGCTCGTCACCCCCGCGAAAGCGGGGGTCCATGTTGGGTGTGGCGATGGGCGGCACGTTGGATTCCCGCTTTCGCGGGAATGACGATGAAAAAGGGAGCTTTTCCGCGGCCTGTTCCGTCGCGAGTTCTCGTCACATCTCGTTTTCGGCCGGTTTGCTGGAGGCGTATTCTTCCACCCAACAGGCCATGGTGGCGTGACCAACGCCTTCGCGGGCGCGGAATTCGGCGAGATAGCGTGGCATCGGCGCACTGCGGCGGACATCGCCGATGTTGGTGCGCCAGCATATCTGGTAGAGGCGGGCGTCCCTTACCCCAAGCTGGGCGGTTGCCATTGCGCGTTCCTCTCTCTCTTCCTGGACTGGTAGAGATTATAGGCGCGCCTCGCCGCATTGTACCGTGCAAAAGTATTATGAGTGATGGGCGTTCCATGCACAGTAACGCTATTGCAATAAGTTTTACCTTTTTTTGTAATCAGCCGGTGTCGACGAAGAGAACGGGCTCGACCGGCTGCGAACGCTCGGGCCCGTCGCCGGGCGGCGGGATGATCAGGGCGGGGGCGGGCTCGCCGACCCAGGCGCGGAACGTCTGGGCCTTGGGCACCACATAGGTGCGCATCTCGCGCATGTAGACGCCGCAGGCCCGGCTGAAATCGGCGCCGATCGCGAACACGGCGCGGAAGGTTCCATCGGGGATGCCGTCGATGCTGGCGGCCGAGCCGGCGGCGACGAAAAACGTCAGCATGGTGCGGCCGGTGGCGCTTTTCAGGCGCACCACGGCGTCCGTCGCCATGGTGTTGCGCACGGTGAGTTCGTGCGCCCCGCCGCTGCGCCGGTTCAGCACCTCGCCATTGACGGGGGGATCGCCGCGATGGTCGATGCACCAGCGGATCTGCGCCGCCGCGCCCGAGCCGCCGAACAGCCAGCGCGACTGCACGAAGCCGCTGACCCCGCCGGGCGTCTCGACCCGCACCCATTCGCCGCCCGGCAGCGCGCCGGCCACCTGCACGGTGGTGAAGCGGTCCAGCAGGGCGATCACCGGGGTCGTGGGATCGGGGCCTTGGCGGACCTTCAGCATCTCGGTGGCGACGTGGCGGGTCTCGCCTTCGACCGGCCGCTGCACGCGGATGCGGGCGGCAAGCTCGCCGGGCTCCCAGCGCAGCCAGGCGACCGCGGCGACCACGATCAGGGCCAGGGCCAGCCCGGCCAGCGGCAGGGCTTGCACCACGAAGGCGTGGCCCCACAGGCCCCAGCGGTCTTTCAGGCGCCGGGTGCCCGGCCCCAGCGCGTCGAGCATGTGGTCGGCCTGACGGCGCAGTTCGGGATTGGCGGCGAAGGGCCGCGCCTGTTCGCACTGGGTGCGGGCCATCTCGACGTCGCCGCGGGCCAGGAAGGCGCGGGCCTGATGCAACAGCAGGCGGGCGTTCTCGTCGCGCGGCATGGTGCCGCCCATCATGTTGCGCAACAGCGCGCCGGGCGCCAGGAACAGGCCGGCCACGCTGGGAAAGCCGGTCAACCAAGTCACCGCGCTGGCCATTATTGCCGTGCGATCGGCGCAGTCCCGGCAAAAAATGCCCTCTTCGCGCTCGCGCCGGGCGGTCAACAGACGGCCGCGCACCCGATGGAAGATCACATGGCGCGGCTGCGCCGTCACCTTCTGGCAACGCCGGCAGACATGCGGCTGGGTCTCGGAGACGGTGGCGACCGCGCCGCCGGAATCGTATTCGGCGCGCCGCCGCGGGTCGCGCAGGCAGGCCCAAGCCTCGTTGAGGCGCTGGAACGCCTCGTCGGCGTCCGGCTTGCCGTTGCGGTCGGGGTGAAGCTGCTTGGCGCGGGCGCGAAAGGCGGCGTGCAGCGCCTCGGTCGAGGCGCCGGGGGTCGCGCCAAGCGCCGCGTAATAGCCTTTGGGATCGGTCGACGAATCCAGCATCATCCCTCGATGCGCCCGGGTACCGTCACGGGATCAGCAACCCACATGCCAGTCTCCCGGCAATCGGTCGGCCCGCTCCAGCAGCGCCTTGCCCTCCCATTTCGGCTGACGATCCTCGAACAGCGCCTGATGCAGCGGGCCGCGCACCGCCACCTCGACCCAGCGCGGCACCAGCCGGTCGGCCGAATCCTCCAGCACGGTGGCGCCCAGCGCCTCCAGCGGCTCCGCGCCGCCCAGCGCCGCGAGATAGGGACCGAACGACGCCGGATCGAGGATCAGCCGATCCGGCACGAGGCGCAGCCGCACCGCGACATCGCCCACCCGCCCCAACAGGGTCACGAGATAGTCGAGGCGCGGCGCCGGATTGGCGGCGGCGACCAGCAGGGCGCGTCGTTCGGCGGCGGGCGTCATACCGTCAGCCCCCGCACGGCCCGCTCGGGCAGCAGCGGTTCGACGAAGCGGGTGGTCGCCTGGAAGGTCACCTGGCCGGCCATCTGAAGCTCGGCGCAGGCCTTGGCGAAGATCTGAGTGACCGCGGCGCGGGTATCGCCGTCCAGCGCGGCGCGGGTGCGCAGGATCAGGTCGAAGCGTTTGGACTTGCGCTTGACCAGCCCGTCGAGTTGCACCGGGCCGATGCGGGTCAGGTTCAGATCGACCAGGAAACGCGCGCCGGGATCGCCGCGGCCCTTCTTCTTGCGCTCGTCGTCGCTTTCCTCGGCGTCGGGCGGGCGGCGCAGCGACAGGCGGATCGGGTCGATCTCGGCGCCGGACAGGAACGGCAAGGTCGCCACCCGCCATTCGCCGCCGACCGGCGCGTTGGCGGGTTTGGTCTCCTGGCCGGACTTCTCGGCCAGTTCCTCGGTCAGGCGCTTGACCGCCTCGCGGCCGCCCACCCGCTCCAGCGCCTTCAGCGGCTGCTCGCCAAACGCGGCGCGCGGCGTGTTGGCGCGCAGGGCGGCGGCGAACACCAGCATGTTGGCGGCGAGCCGGTTGTTGGCCTGGGGCAGGCCATCGGCCTTCGGGCGGGGCGCTTCGTTCATCTTGTCGCCCGCCTAGGCCCGCTCGCAGAGCACCGCAAGGCAGGGAAATGCGGTCCTTTTCGCCTTTTCGAAAAAAGTTCGTTCCTGAAAGCGCCGTTGCCATTCGTTCAGCTACAGACCTCTATTTATGAACGTGACAGATGGGGTGGCCCATCCAGCCTCTCGGTCGCCGGACATGCAAAGGAACTGAACGA
>JADFZP010000475.1:2734-3182 GCA_015232485.1 Alphaproteobacteria bacterium | reverse complement strand
CTGTTCCGGCACCAGTCGCACGCGGCCGTGCCCGGTCAGCCGTCGGCACAGTCGCTCAAGCGCCGGCACCGCGGCGGCCAGACGGCGCCGCCCGGCCTCGGCGGCCAACGGCGGCGCATCGGCCATGCCAGAGTCCGGAATGGCCGCGATGATGGCGTCGTCCGCCATCTCCGTCACGCGGAGCGGGGTACGGGCTGGCGCTTGGGCGGGGCCGTCGAATAGGTCGGGTTGCCGCGCCCCCGCCTTCCTTTCCGCGAACAGATCCATGGCGACCTCTCGCCACGATCATAGCTTCCCCCGCTCACACCTTCAATTCCCGCCCCAGGAATTCGAGGGTGCGCCGCCACGCCAGGTTGGCGTCTTCGCGGTCGTAATTGTCGCCGGTCGGATTGGCGAAGGCGTGGCCGGCGTCGTACCAGTAAAGGGTCAGCGGCTTGCCGGCCTCGGC
>JADFZP010000475.1:0-2650 GCA_015232485.1 Alphaproteobacteria bacterium | reverse complement strand
GCCGGTCCTTTCAGCGCGCGCAGGCGATCGGCCGGAAGGTCGACGCGGCCGTAATAGATCACCGTGGCGTCGACCGGCGCGGCCAACGATCCGCGCAACGCCCAGCCGCCGCCGAAGCACCAGCCGACCATCGCGACGCGGCGGTTCGACTCGTTGCTGTTGTTCAGCCAGTCGACCCACGAGCGCAGGGTGTCGATGGCCTCGTCGGGATTGACCTTGCCGACCAGCCCGCGCGCCTCGTCGGGAGTGGCGGCGACGCGGCCCCCGAACAGATCGACGGCCAACGCGACATAGCCCTGGCGCGCGAATTCGAGGGCCATCGACTTGATCTGGTCGTTGAGCCCCCACCACTCGTGGATCAAGAGGACCGAGGATGCCGGCGTGGCGTCGGGCAGGGCGAGGGCGGCGGCGACCTCGCGCCCCGCCGCCGTCTTGATGCGCACCAGGCGGGTCGCCTCGGCCGCCGCGCGGGCCAGGCGGGGATCGGACAGGATGGCGGCCAGCGGCAGTCCGGCCAAGGTCTTCAAAAGGGTGCGGCGTGATGGCATGACGACACTCCAATGGGGGTTGCCATGCCCAGGAGATGATGCCTGCCGGAGCGGGTTGTAAGGCGCCGCGCAAGCGTGCACAATGCGCGGATGCAGGATCGCCTTCAGGCTGAAGATCGCAATCTCTTTCTCCACCGCGTCATTCTCGACGAGGCGTCGCGCCACGCCTCGCTGATCGAACGGGCGCTGGCCGAACTGCCGCGCCTGCGAACCGAGCGTCCCCGCTTGGCCAAGGTCTGGGAGCGCTGGGCCGAGCTGCTGGTCCTGCCGTTCGACGAGATGGCGGCCGGCGTTTTGAGCATGGACGCCGATGGCGGCCTGCTGCGCGCCAACTCGCCGTTCCTGATGGCGCTGGACGCCTCGGAACGCAACGCCCTGTGGCAGCGCGTGGGCTTGCAGCAATTCGCCGCCTTCTTCCTGATGGCCTGCGACGATCTGGCCGTCGACCTGGACGAGCAGGCGTCGATCGCCGGCCTGGAGCCCGAGGTGGTGGCCGGCTGGCGGCTGGTGCCGCCGCGCTCGATCTCGGGAGCGACGTTGGAGCGGCTTAAGGACGTGGTCGGGCTGCAACGCGCCCTGGCCCGCCTTTACCCCGATCAGGATCTGCGCCGCACCTGGCTGCGCTCGGCCGTCGATTCCTTCCCGGCGCCGCCCATCCGCCTGCTGCTGACCGATCAGGCCGGCATGCTGCGCGAAGTCCTCACGGCCGCGGTGCAGTCGCGGCTTGGCCCGGACGACGTTCCCAGCCACTGAGTCTCGCGTCGAGGGCCAAGCCGCTCGAATCACTTCCTATAAGAAATCCACTTCTCCGCGAGGTATCCCGTTGCTCCGTCACGGGTTCTTACCAGCGACCACACGCCATCGGTTTCGGAGACAATGACCGTATCTCCTTGCCTGACTCGGGCAATGGGCTTGGCTTCGATGTTCGGCGCGGATTTGCATTCGACATCCAAGTTTATAGTGGCTTCCCGCTCTGCTATTTTGATAAAGCTGGATTTATATTTTGTGGGAACAAGCATGTCCGCAGCCGAACCAGCGGCTTTCTTTGCTGGAGCATTTTCCACGAAAGACGTTTGCCAGCCTTTAGCCGACATGCACTGATCCATGAACTCGGCGGTCCTCAACGTGTTCGCCACCGCATCGGCTATCGCATTGCCTAAGATCGCCCCCGCACCTGAGTCACGCCGCACCGCAGGCGGTGAATCTTGGCGGGGCAAGAATTCTGATTGCTGTTGGCATTCCGCGAAAGCGGTCGTGTGCTCGTTAGTCGAGGCGCCAGACTTTATGTACACCTTTTTTGTGCAACCTGACAAAGCCAGGGCCGCCGTCAAGGCGAGCATTGCGCTAACCGCCGCGAGTCTCATTCGAACCACCAATGCGCATACGATGCACCAAGGTAACTCGTTTGAGCATGAGGCGCAACTTTAGCGACTTATCTTTGAGCCGAATGGCTGCATTCGGCGAGACATCACCCGACGACGCGCAATTCCCCGAGCAGCCGTCGCCCCTCGGGCCAATCGCCCAGGCCGGAATCGGCGTTGATGTGGCCCAGCGCGCCGGCCTCGACCAGACGGGCGCCCCAGGATCGGGCGAACAGGCGGGCGCGTTCGGCCGCGCAATAGGGATCGTCGGCGCTGGCCACCAGGATCGACGGAAAAGGCAGGGGGCTGAGCGGCACCGGCGCGAAGGCCCGCGTCTCGGGCGGGGTGTGGCGGTCCGAGTCGACATCGGCGGGCGCGACCAGCAGGGCGCCGCCCACCTTGCCGACCGAGCCGGCGGTGGCCCAGCGCGCCACCAGGACGCAGGCCAAGCTATGGGCGACCAACAACACGCCGGACGGGGCGGCGGCGACCGCCGCTTCCAGGCGAAGCGCCCAGGCGTCGGGATCGGGATGGTCCCAGTCGTCCTGTTCGACCCGGCGCAGGGACGAGTCGGCGACTTCCCACAAGCTTTGCCAATGCGCCGGCCCCGAGCCGCCCAGGCCGGGAACCACCAGAACCCGAGGCATCACTGGATCGGCGCGGTGGCCAGCACGAACTCCATCTCTTCGACGGTGCGCATCACCGACTGGCCGATCAGGTCCAGCTTGCGCAGCATCTCGA
>JADFZP010000474.1 GCA_015232485.1 Alphaproteobacteria bacterium | reverse complement strand
GGGTCAAGCCCGGCCATGACGGAAAAGGGGAGTCAGTGCCTCAGCCGCAGGTCCGGTAATCCATGCGCACCTCGTTGCGCAACAACGAGGCTTGCTCCTTGAAGGCGCGGTAGCCCTTCTTCAAAACCTCGTCCAATTGCTTGGCGAGCTGGCGGCAATGCGCGTCGGTGACCGGATAGTTCCGGAAATACATCACGATGCGGCCGTCCCACACGTCGCGATAGGTGTTCGACCAGCTTTCGAATTCGCGGGCGAAGGCGGCTTCGCGCAGCTTGGTCTGCGCGGCGAAGCGGTTGCCGTTGGTCTGGTCGATCTTGCGCCACACCTCGGTCAGACCGGGAACCCAGCCATCGCATTCGGTGGCGCCTTCGCGCAAACGGATGCCGTGGCGGATCTCCTGCTCGGCCTGGTGCTCGGGCCCGGTGAAGCAGCCGCGCGGGGCGGCCACGGCATCGGTGGCCAGACAAACGATCAGCACGGCGACGAGCGAGGCGCGCATGCCCCAAGACTACCGCTTGGCGCGCCCGATCGGAAAGAGGATTCCCGCGATTGCCCAATACGGGTGCAATAGCCTATTGTGCTGAAATATGTGGCCGGGGTGGGGATTGGCGATGGGCTACTACAAGGGCATCGAGGTGGCCGATCGCCTGCACGGGCTGATCCGCCACATGGGCGACGTCGAGGAATACCGCGAGACCCTGCAAAAGCTGCAAGGCGTCTGGGACAATCTGACGCTGCTTGGCCAATTGTCGGGCACCGGCACCGACATGAGCGGCACCCGCCAGGCCTTCAATCAACTCACCACCGCGCTGATCGACAATCTTGGCACCGAGACCCTGAAAAAGACCGTGTTGGCCCTGAAGTCGAAGGCCCAGGTGGCGGTCGACATCATGATCCGCAATCTGTTCGAGCGAACCGCCGATATCGGCTTTCTCGCCACCGACGACGATGTGCGCGAGTATCTGGAACGGGTCCGCCAGGGGACCGCGGAGCCTACCGAGGGCGACCGGCTGGCCGAGCGCTTCCGCGAATACGTCGCCAAATACTCGGTCTATTTCAACATCATCCTGCTCGACACCGAAGGCCGGGTGCTGATCCAGCTTGACCGCGACAATCCCGTGGCGCGCTCGCGCGACCCCTTGCTGCGCGAGTCGCTGACCACCACGCGGGCGTATGTCGAAACCTTCCGCCATTCCGACCTGCTGCCCGACCAGCGGGTGTCGTTGATCTATTCCTACCGCGTCACCGACGACCAATCCCAGCCGCTTGGGGTGATGTGCCTGTGCTTCCGCTTCGCCAACGAGACCGCGGGCATCTTCGCCGATCTGACCGAGGCGGGCGACTGGTCGGTGATCACGCTGCTCGATCAGGACGGCAAGGTGATCGCCAGCGGCGAAGATCACCACATCCCGATCGGCACGCCGATGGAGATGGTGCTCGACGGCGATTCGCGGGTCGTGCGGTTCGCCGGGCGGGAATATCTGGCCTCGACGCGGCCGACCCAGGGCTATCAGGGCTATATGGGGCCGGGTTGGTACGGCCACGCCATGATCCCCGTGCAGCACGCCTTCGGCAAGGACGCCTCCGAGCTGCTGAAGGGGGTGCCCGAGCGGACCCTGGCCGACGTGATGCGCAGCCCCTCGCTGTTTGGCGAATCCTTGCGCCGGATTCCCGTCCAGGCCGAGCGCATCCAGGCCGAGTTGAACCGCTCGGTCTGGAACGGCCATGTCCGCCAAAGCAGCGACCGCGCGGCGCTCAATCCCGCCTTCTCGAAGATCCTGCTGTGGGAGATCAGCAACACCGGCCTCAAGACCAAGGACGTCTTCGAGCGTTCGATCGGCAATCTGAACGAGACGGTGGTCTCGGCGATCCTGCAAGACAGCCAGTTCGTCGCCTCGCTGGCCATCGACATCATGGACCGCAACCTCTACGAACGCGCCAACGACTGCCGCTGGTGGGCGTTGACTTCGGCGTTCCGCGAGACGCTTGGCGGCGGGCGGGTCGATCAGCCGAAGCTCACCGCCATCCTGCGCGCCATCAACGCGCTGTACACGGTCTATGACGACCTCGTGCTGTTCGATCGGACCGGCCGCGTGGTGGCCGTCTCCAATCGTGGGCGCGAGGGCATGGTGGGCCAGGTGATGGCCGATGATTGGGTGCGCCAGACCCTGGGCCTGCGCGACCAGCGAAGCTACGCGGTGTCGCCCTTCGCGCCGACGCCGTTCTATTCCGAGCGTCACACCTATGTTTACGGCGCGGCCATCTTTGACCGGCGGGTGCCGGGTCTGGTGGTCGGCGGGATCGGCATCGTGTTCGATTCCGGCCCGCAATTCGAGGCCATGCTGAAGGACGCCCTGCCGCGCGACGAGACCGGCGCGGTGCCGGCCGGCTGCTTCGCGGTGTTCGCCGACCGCCAGCGCGCGGTGATCGCCTCGACGCGTGGCGATCTGCCGCCCGGCGCCACCATCGACCTGGACGAACGGTTCTTCCGCTTGGCGGCCGGCGAGGGGGTCTCGAACATCGTCGAGTACCAGGGCACCCTGTTCGCGGTCGGCTCGCGCATGTCGAAGGGCTACCGCGAATACAAGGGCGCCGCCGACCCCTATCGCAACGACGTGGTGGCGCTGGTCTTCGTGGCGCTGGGCGAGGTCGCCGCCGAACGCCCGACCTGCCGCAAGGTCGAGCGCACCCGGCTTCAGGTGCGCTCCGCCCACGCCCCCGAGGCGCGGGCCGCCGAGATCGCCAGCTTCCATGTCGGGGCAAGCTGGCTGGGCATCCGGTCCAGCCGGGTGGTGCAGGCGATCGACGCCTTGGGCATCACCGTGATTCCCGGCGCCACCCGCCATCTGGTCGGCTACGCGATGTTTCGCGGCGCCCCCATCCCGGTGATCGACGTGGCCGAGTTGCTGCGCGAACGCCGCGCGGTGGGCGGCGCCTGCCGTCAAATCGTGGTGGTCGAGGCCGAAGGCCGCCTGTTCGGCTTGCTGATCGACGAACTGGGCGAAATCCCCGAAGTCGCCGACGACGCCATCGAACGCCTGGCCCTGATGGGCGGCGCCGAGGACAGCTCGATCGCCGAGGGAATCGCCACCCTGACCGACACCGACGGCGCCACCCGCATGCTGATCGTGCTCGACCCCGACCTCATCGTCCAACGCCTGCGCGTGCCGCGCGACGTGGCCCAGCCGGTC
>JADFZP010000473.1:2646-3197 GCA_015232485.1 Alphaproteobacteria bacterium | reverse complement strand
TTGTGGCCGAGGTAGCCCAGGCAGACGATGAACTCGCCATGGCCGTGATGGGCGTAGCTCTTCATGATGTGCCACAAGATCGGCCGTCCGCCGATTTCGACCATCGGCTTGGGAACGCGATCGGTTTCCTCGGCCAGCCGGGTGCCGTAGCCGCCGGCGAGAATCACCACCTTCATCGGACGAATTCCTTTCGAGCGTCGGCCAGCGCGGCGACCAGATAATCGACATGGGGCTGGCCGAGGCCGGGCCAGACGCCGATCCGGAACGCGTCGCGCATCAGTTTGTCGGTTCGTTCGAGGCCTCCCACCACGCGGTGCTCGACCCCCTGGAAGGCCGGCTGGCGGATCAGGTTGCCACCAAACAGGAAGCGCGTGCCGATGCGCCGGGCCGACAGGAATTCGATCAGCGCCCGACGCTGGATCGGGCTTCCGTCGCGCAGGGTCAGCAGGCAGCCGAACCAGCTTGGCTCGGTGCCCGGCGTGGCGCGCGGCAGCACGAAATGCTCGTCCAGCCCCAGCGAGCGCAAGCCGTCGGTCAGCGCGGCGTGGTTC
>JADFZP010000473.1:2162-2550 GCA_015232485.1 Alphaproteobacteria bacterium | reverse complement strand
GTAGTCGGGCGGCAGGCCTTCAAAGCGGCAGTTGAACCGGTTGCCGCAGGTGTTCTCGGCGCCCGGCGGGCACCAGCAGTCGCGGCCCCAGTCGCGGAAGGATTCCACCAGGACGGCCAGCGAGCGGCGCTTGGTCAGCACGGCTCCGCCTTCGCCGGTGGTGATGTGGTGGGCCGGGTAGAAACTGCAGGTGGCGAGATCGCCAAACTGCCCGACATGACGGCCGCCGACCGTGGCGCCCAGGGCGTCGCAGCAGTCCTCGACCAGATAGAGGCCGTGCGCCTCGGCCAGGGCCGCCACCCGAATCGCGTCGAAGGGGTTGCCCAGCGTGTGGGCCAAAACGATCGCCCGCGTCTTGGGGCCGATCGCCCGCTCCAAGGCGTCGACA
>JADFZP010000473.1:1527-2025 GCA_015232485.1 Alphaproteobacteria bacterium | reverse complement strand
CCGAAACGGCCAGAAGGTTGGCCGCAGACCCCTACACGGTCATGCGGGCGTGGCGCAGGCCGAAGAATTCGCCAAACGCCTTCTCGAACGCTTCGGTGAAACGGCCGGCGGTCAGCCACTGATCCAGCGCGGCGTCGACCAGGGCCACCACGTCGGCGGGGTCCAGCACCTTGCCGCTGGCGGGCAGAGCGTCGACGCCCTGACGCAGAGTCGGCTTGGCCGTCGCGGACGCATAAGTCTCTACTGCGGCCAACACCTCGCGGCGCAGCCATTGCTCTCGGTCGTCGTTGGACACGTGCGTTTCGCCGCTGTCGATGATTCTCGGCCGGGAGATTAGCCCAAGCCGCCTTCCTTCGCCAGCCTCAGAGCCTGAAAATGTTTTCCCTCGCCGGGCGGGGCCTCACGGCCCCTTGGCCGCCGCCGCGTCTGGTCAGCGCCAAGACCACCGACGCCGGAGAGGGTGACAGGGCAATCGGGTGAACGGAGGCGTGACAAGGG
>JADFZP010000473.1:0-1377 GCA_015232485.1 Alphaproteobacteria bacterium | reverse complement strand
GAACGTGGATGTCGCGGGCGCGCTTTCGGCGTTGTTGTTGAGCAAGGCGCGGCGACTGGCCATCGAGGGAAGCTGGACGGAGGCGGAAGCCGCCGCCGTCGAATCGGCACGCCTGACGATGGAGCCGGTCGCCGTGGTCGCCGCCGCCGAACTCGCCCATCGCCGCGCCCTGTACTTGCTGGACGACGGAGCCACCGCCGAAGCCGAGGCCGCCCTGCGTGGCGCATTGACCGTGAACCCGACCTACGGTCCCGCCCGCGCCTTGCTGGCCAAGCTGTTGCTGGTCACACCCAGCCGCCCCGGCCGAGAACGGGCGTTGCGCGAAGCCTGGGTGCTGGCGCCGGACAATGCCGAAATTCCGGCGGAACTGGCGGTCGTGGTTCATAACGGCGCCGTGACGCTGGCGAGCCGTGGCCGCATCGATGAAGCCGAGGCGGCGTTCCGCGAGGCGGCGCTGCTCGCCCCCTCTCTGGCTGGGCCGATCACCGCGCTGAGCGTTCTTTGCGGCGAGCGGGCGGCACGCCTGCTCGAAGAGGGCCGATTCGACGAGGCGGAAGCGGACTTGCGGGAAAGCCTGTGGCTGCGGCCGGGGGAACTGCGGTTCATCGCCCTGCTGAACCAATGCCTTCAGCGCCGGACGCTGGCCAGCGACGATCCCTCGCCGGCGCCATATTTGGGCGACAGGCAGATCGCGTTGCGGGAACTGCGGCACCAGTTTCCCGATGAGCTCGGCATCCGCAATTCCCTGGCCATCGTGCTGATGACCGAGGCGTCGAACCTGATGCGGCTGGGCGCGCGGGCGGCGGCGCGGAGGCGGCTTTTCGAGGCGATGGCGCTGGATCCGAGCCTGCCGGAGGTGCGACTCTCCGCAGCCGAGTTGCTGTTCATCGACGCGACCCAGGCTTCCGACGCCGGGCGGGACCTCGAAAGCACCATCCGCTTTCGACAGGCGCTTCGGATCGCTCCCGATTGGGACGCGGCACGCCAGGAACACGCCGGGGTCCTGGTGCGCCGGGCCCAGCTCGTGGTCACCGCCGATGACGAGGCGGAAAAGATCGTGACCCTTCTTGCCGCCCTTGCGCCGCCGATGCCGAAGGTGGCGGCGCTTGCCGCTATTGAGATGACCCGCGCCATCGGAGTGGACGATACAGTCGCCCGAACCGTGCTGGCGCATTGCGTCGCGATCGCCGATGACAATTGGATAGGGGCTGTCGACGCCTACGGCCGCCTGTGCATCGGCTCGCTCGCGCCCAGCGGCACGGCGCGGGAATTCCACCGGCTGGCCACCATCGGCGAGATGAGGGAAGTGTGCCATACGGTGATCGCCGACCATGCCCTTCAGGCGGGGTTCCCCGAGTTGGCGGCGTTGATCTGCCA
>JADFZP010000472.1 GCA_015232485.1 Alphaproteobacteria bacterium | reverse complement strand
ACTTGGCGCGCCCGCGGCAACACGGCGGGCACCCCGGCGGCCACCACGGTGCGCCCGGCCCAGGCGTCCTCCTCGATGTCGCGCGGCAGGGCGTAGTGAATGCCGCCGACGCTCCAGGCCAGGGCGAAGCCGCCGCCGCGGCGCAGCGTTTCGAATTGCGCGGCGGTCAGCGAGGTATAGACCTCGCCCTGGCCGCCGCCCACCGGGCGGGTGCTCAGGCGGCGTGGAAAGACGAATCGCCCATCCGCCGCGCAATGCCCCCGCGCCTCGTCCACCAATTGGCCCGCCCCGCGCCCCATCACCACGACCAATGTTCCGACCGCCATTCGCCCATCCTCCCGCAAGGTAAAGCCTTTACCAGATGGGCGTGGTCGCGACCGGAAGGAAGACGTGCGAACGGGTGAGGGGCCATGGGGGGAGGGAGGCTCACTTCTCCGGTCGGAACACCATGGTGGCCAAGGGGGCGAGGCGCAGGGTCAGCGAGAAGGGCTGGCCGTGGCATTCGGCCGCCTCGGCCGTCACTCCACCCGCGTTGCCGAAATTCGAGCCGCCGTAATGGATCGAATCGGTGTTCATCACCTCGCGATAGAAGCCGCCGCGCGGCGCGCCGATGCGGAAGGTCTCGCGCGACACCGGGGTCAGGTTGGCCACCACGATCACGAAGTCGTCGGGGTCGGCGCCGCGCCGCAGGAACGAGAACACCGAGTTGTCGCGGTCGTTGGGGTCCAGCCAGGCGAAGCCCTGGCCCTCGTTGTCGAGTTGATGCAGCGCCGTCGTCTCGCGATAAAGCTGGTTCAGGTCGCGGATCAGCCGCTTCACGCCCTGGTGCATCTCGTCGTCCAGCAGGTGCCAGTCCAGGCTGGCGTTGTGGTTCCACTCCTTCTCCTGGCCGAACTCGCAGCCCATGAACAAAAGCTTCTTGCCCGGATGGGTCCACATGAAGCCGTAATAGGCGCGCAGATTGGCGAAGCGCTGCCAGCGGTCGCCCGGCATGCGGCCCAGGATCGAGCGCTTGCCATGCACGACCTCGTCATGGCTCAGGGGCAGCACGAAGTTTTCCTGGAAGGCGTAAAGCAGCCCGAAGGTCATGTCGTCGTGGTGATAACGGCGGTGGATCGGCTCCTTGCCCATGTAGCGGAGCGTGTCGTGCATCCAGCCCATGTTCCACTTGTAGCCGAAGCCCAGCCCGCCCAGCCAAGTCGGCCGCGACACCATCGGCCAAGCGGTCGATTCCTCGGCCACCGTCATCACGCCGGGATGGGTGCCGTAGACCAGCTCGTTCATGCGCCGCACGAAGTCGATGGCCTCCAGATTCTCGTTGCCGCCGTGCCGGTTGGGAATCCATTCCCCCGGCTCGCGCGAATAGTCGAGGTACAGCATCGACGCCACGGCATCCACCCGCAACCCGTCGATATGGTATTCCTCAAGCCAGAACAAGGCGTTGGAATACAGGTAGTTGACCACCTCGTTGCGGCCGAAATTGTAGATCAGGGTGTTCCAGTCGCGATGCAGCCCCTGGCGCGGGTCTTGGTGCTCGTACAGATGGGTGCCGTCGAAATAGCCCAGCCCGTGCGGGTCGGTGGGGAAGTGCCCGGCCACCCAATCGATGATCACGCCGATGCCCTGGCGGTGCAGCGAGTCGACGAAGCCCCGGAATTCCTCGGGCGTGCCGAAGCGGCTGGTCGGCGCGAACAGCCCGACCGGCTGATAGCCCCAACTGCCCGAAAACGGATGCTCGTGGATCGGCAGCAATTCGACATGGGTGAAGCCCATCTCGCGCACATAGCCGCCCAATTGGTCGGCGAGTTCAAGGTAGGTCAGCGGCCGTCCGCCCTCCTCGGGCACCAGGCGCCAACTGGCCAGATGGACCTCGTAGATGCTGATCGGCGCCGAGCGGTCGGCCAGGCCGTTGCGCTTGGCCATCCATTCGGCGTCTTCCCACTGGCGCTCGCCCAGATCGTAGACGATCGAGGCGGTGCGCGGCGGCACCTCGGCGTAAAAGCCGTAAGGGTCGGCCTTCAGCGGCAAAAGCTGCTTGGTCGGCCCCAGCAATTCGTATTTGTACGCCTCGCCCGGCCCGACGCCGGGAACGAACAGCTCCCACACGCCGACGCCGTGGCGCAGGCGCATCGGATGGCGCCGCCCGTCCCAGCCGTTGAAGCCGCCGACCACGCTGACCCGGTGGGCGTTGGGCGCCCACACCGCGAAGCGCACGCCGGCCACGCCGTCGACCATCATGCAATGGGCGCCCAACTGCTCCCAACTGCGCTGATGCGAGCCCTCGCCAAGCAGGTGGACGTCCATTTCGCCCAAGCCCGGCGGAAAGCGGTAGGGGTCTTCGATCTCCTGCATCACGCCGCCGCCCCAGTCGACGCGCAGGCGATAGCCTTCGCGGCTGGGCAGCGGCGCCGGGCCGGCGAACAGGCCCTCCTCGCGCAGCATCGGCAGCTCGGCCAATTCGCGGCCGCGGGCGTCGATGGCGAACACCCGCACGGCGCGGGGCTGGAAGGTGCGGATCACCCAGTCCTTGCCGACCCGGTGCGGACCCAGCCACGAGAACGGGTCGCGATGCTCGCCGCGCACGATGGCGATGGCGTCCTGGTCGGCGGCGGCGGTCGCGGCGGTCGGCATGCGTCAGTCTCCTTCGAGCAGCCGGATCAATCCTTCAAGCGGCACGCCAAGCCAGCCGGGCCGGTTGGCCGCTTCATAGGATACTTCGTAGCAGGCCTTTTCGATCAGGAATAGCCTCAGCAGCATGCGCGTTTCGTCCTCGCCGCCCTGGGGGGTGGCGCAACCGCGCATACCCTCGCCCCAGGCGGTCAAGAAAGCGGCGGTGGCGAGGTCTTCCCATTGCCCGGCGATGCCCTCGAATTGCGCCGTCGAGGTGGGCCGGCTGGCCGCCAGCCCCATCAAGGTGCTGCGCGCCGCGTAGTCGAACGAGCGCAGCATGCCGGCGACGTCGCGCAACGGACTGTCCTTGGCGCGCCGATCGGCCAGCGGGCGGACCGGCTCGCCTTCGAAGTCGATGATGGTGACGTCGTTCTTGACCACCAGCACCTGGCCGAGATGGTAATCGCCATGCAGCCGGGTCTTGTGCGCCTCGACTTGCGCCGGGATCAGTTGGTCGGGCAGGGCGCGCAGCCGCTCGGCCTGGGCGAGCGGCACGGCGGCGGCGGGCAGGTCCGAACCCCGCAGGG
>JADFZP010000471.1 GCA_015232485.1 Alphaproteobacteria bacterium | reverse complement strand
CGCAAGATCGACATCCAATTGGTCGACGATCTGCGCTATGAACTCGACGTCGAGGCCTGCCACGTCGCCGGCCTGACCGCCCAGATCAAGGCGCTGATCGCCGAAAGCGACGCCTGCCCCTCGAAGCACGCGCACCCGCTGGTGCAGCGCGCCGAATACACCCACAGCCGCACCGGCGAGACCGTCGTCAAGACGCGCGCCTTCCCGCTTTACCGCGAAGCCTTCGACGCCGAGGCCGCCGAGCTTGGCATTCCCAATCCCGAGAAGATCCGCGGCTGATGGACGCCGCCGCCACCCTGGCCCTGCCCGGCATCCTGGCCGCGGTGCTGCTGGGCGCGATGAGCCCCGGCCCCAGCTTCCTGCTGGTCGCCCGAATCGCCATCGCCGGCTCGCGCCGCGACGGGCTGGCGGCCGCGCTGGGCATGGGTCTGGGGGCGGTGTTGTTCGGAGCCCTCGCCCTGTTCGGCCTGCACGCCATCCTGGCCCAGGTGGCTTGGCTGCGCCGGTCGCTGGAGGTGCTGGGCGGGCTTTATCTGCTGTGGCTGGCGGTGACGCTGTGGCGCGGCGCCGGCCACCCGGCCACCATGACGGCGCCGGCTGGCGGCCATTCGGCGGGCCTCGTTCGCGCGTTCGCCCTGGGTTTGGCGACCCAGATCAGCAACCCGAAGACCGCCATGGTCTATGGCGGCATCTTCGCCGCCCTGCTGCCGGCCGATCCGCCCGTCTGGCTGCTGACCAGCCTGCCCCCCGCCATCCTGCTGATCGAGGCCGGCTGGTACGCGGTGGTGGCGTTGGCCTTCTCCAGCGGCCGTCCGCGCGCCGCCTATCTGAGTTCAAAAAGCTGGCTCGACCGCGCCGCCGGCTCGGTGATGGGCGCCCTGGGACTGCGCCTGATCGTTCAATGATCGGTCAATCGACCTTTGTCGAGGCGAACGAGCGCTCGATGAGGTCTTCGACTTGGACGCCGATCCGCCTCTTGTAGGCGCGCCACCAGACTTGGATCGCGTCGGCCGTTTCCTGGATGCCGCTCCAGTCGCGGCGCAGCACCTCGGGGAGGTGATCCCAGCTTGGGAACTCGGGAAAGGGCGGGTCGCCCAATTCCCGAAAGAAGCGCGGCGCGTGCGGCAGCAGCGGAACGCAGCCCATCTCCAGGCAGTCGTAAAGCCGGATGCTCTCGTCCGGCACGTTGCCGGACGGCAGCAGCGCGAACCGGCTGTCGCCGAGCAGCGCCGCGTATTGGGACGGGCCATAGCCCCGACCGAAGCCCGCCGTCTTGTGGATCGAGCACGGCAACCGGTGCCGCTCGATCACCTCGACCATGCGCAGGCGGGCCGGCGATCGGTCGATCCCGCCAGCGAACAGGGCGGTGATCCCGCGCAGCGCCATCGGCGGCAGATGGGCGGGATTGGCGCCACCCACCCCGTTGCGCCAGCCGGTCGGAACCCAAACCGCGCGTTCGGGCGTCGGCGCGCGCAGGTAGTTCCGGATGATCCAATCGGCGTGATCATAGACCGCGAGATCGTGTTGGCCGTACTCGTCGCCCATGTGGTAGAGGCCGAGATTGCGATGGCCGCGTCGTTTCGCCTCCTCGAACCAGGACCGGGCCTCCTGGGTGTTGAAGACCGGCACCAGGCAATCATCCAGGAAGGGGCGATGCGCGTCGTCTTCATGGACGAGGATTCGCAACGGCCGGTCGAGTCGCGCCAGCAACACGTCGTAAAGCCATTCCGACTGGGCGATTTCGAGGACCGTGCGCCGCCACAGGATGGTGAGCGGCCGCTTGCCGCCGCGCGGCGCGGCCGGGGTGACCGCCTCGGGGCCCGAGCGTTCGACGTGACGGGCGGCGTCCTTCAAGAAGAAGTCCAGCAGGCGGAGCGCTTCCGGCGAGGTCGGCTCCCTGCTCACGGCGGCGGCGGCCTCGGCGATCGCTCCGTCCCGATCACCGGTGAAGGCGAGTTGACGCGCCAATTCGAGCCGGCCGGGGCCGTCGTGTGGGTCGCGGCTCAACACCTCGCGCCACGCCGCCACGGCGTCCGCGTGGCGGTCGAGCATGCCCAGCGTCTCGGCCAAGGCGATCCGGTAGGCGAGCCGCTCGGGCGCGCCCGCCACCAGCCGCTCCAACAGCGGCAGGGCCTCGGCGCTTCGATTCACCGCCCGCAGAAGGAGCGCCAAGCGGGCGAGCGCGAGGGGATGGTCCGGCTCGGCTTCGAGAACCGTCCGCCACAGGGTCTCGGCCTCGCCATGAAGCCCGGCCTCCTGATAGGAATCGGCCAGAAGCAACAGTTTCCGCATGACTCAGTGCCAGACCTTCTTGAGAAACCGCGTCATCCAGTCCTCGCCGTGAAGCTCGCCCGATGGCTTGCCCTGTTGGGCCGGGCGCACCACCGAGCGGCGCGCCTGACGCAAGGCGCGGGCCTCGGGGCAATCGGCGAGTCCGCGCCGATCGAGTTCGGCGATCAGCCGATCCGTCACCGTCATGAAGCTGCGTTTGAACCGGCCGCCGCCACTTTCAGCCATCGCGGAAGTATACGGCCGATTACGGCGCCGAGCCACGCTCGGCTTCATCGGCGATCACCTGGGTATTGTCGGGAAGCGCGTCAGCCCGCCAGTCGGCGATAGACAAGGGCTCCTCCCTTCTCGATGTTGACCAGCATCTCGGTGGTGACCTCGACCAAGGCGGGTCGGATTTCGGCCGTCCCGATCATTTCGGCGAGCAGGCGGCGCAGGCGCGACAGGCCGAAGGCGTGCGCCAGCCGGGAGAGATCGGCGATCGTCGGACTGGCCAAGGTGGCGGCGATCAGGACGTCGTCGGGCACCCCGGCCGGTTTGCTCCAGGTGCGGTTCACGTCGAGACGCGGTTGTTCGCGGGGCAACAGCCGCCACAGCCCGCCGCCCACCCGCTCGACCAAGCCGTCCTCCTCCAGCCGGCGCAACGCCCTGCCGATCTGGTCGTAGCCGCCCAGCCGGGCCAGATCGTGGCGCCGGAACACCAGCTTGCCAGTGGTCCGCACCTGCCGGATGAGACGTCGCGCGATGGTCCCGTTCCTCATCGCCGCAGTGTACGACAACCAAGCCGGAACCACAAACGATCGCAAACGGTTACGCCTGTCCGAGCGGTCCCGGCGCCCCAAGACATCCTCTCCACCCGTCATGGCCGGACTTGATCCGGCCATCCATCGCGGGGACGGTGACTGGATGCCC
>JADFZP010000470.1 GCA_015232485.1 Alphaproteobacteria bacterium | reverse complement strand
TGGCTCAGGTGGCCAATCTTGATCCGTCATGCCCGCGAAAGCGCTAAGGGCATGCCACGGCGAAGGGTACGGGCAATTCGCCGCCCGCTTCGTTCCTTGGTGCGCTCGGGACCCCCAACGTCCGCTTTCGCGGGTATGACGGCCAAAATCGGCGAAGCTCTCGGCTCACCTGTTCTTCAAATAATCCAAGAAGTTGGCGACCGCGCTGTCCAGCTTGTGGGCCTCCTCGGTCATCAGGGCGGCCGAGCGGGTCAGGGTTTCGGCCATCGCGCTGACCTCGCCGGCGCCGTGGTTGACCTGGGTGACATTGTGGCGCACCTCGGTGGCGCCGTGGGCGGCCTCGTCGGCGCTGGCGGCGATTTCGCGGGTGGCGTCGTTCTGTTCGTCGATGGCGCCGACGATCTCGTGGGCCACCTCGCCGATCTCGGCGACCGCTTGGCCGATCGAGGCGACCACTTCGACGGCGGCGTGGGTGGCGCCTTGCAGGGCCTGGATCTGCTGGCGGATCTCCTCGGTCGCCTTGGCGGTCTGGTTGGCGAGGTGCTTGACCTCGTTGGCCACCACGGCGAAGCCCTTGCCGGCTTCCCCGGCGCGGGCCGCCTCGATGGTGGCGTTCAGCGCCAGCAGGTTGGTCTGGCTGGCGATGTCGGCGATGATCTGCAACACGGTGCCGATCTTGCGCGCCTCGTCGTCCAGGCCGCGGATGCTTTCCCCGGCGTTGTCCACCTCGGCGGTCGCCTTGGCGGCGGCCTGGTTGGCGCGCGCCACCTTCTCGGACACGCCGCTGATCGAGCGGGTCAGCCGCTCGGCCGCCGTGACCACGGTCGAAACCCCCTGCGCCGCCCGCTCCGAGGCGACCAGCGCGGCGCCGCCCATCGCGCCGGCCTCGCGCGACA
This sequence comes from Alphaproteobacteria bacterium, assembly GCA_015232485.1. Classification (GTDB taxonomy): domain Bacteria; phylum Pseudomonadota; class Alphaproteobacteria; order Rhodospirillales; family Magnetospirillaceae; genus JADFZP01. The sequence goes on along the minus strand of JADFZP010000470.1, from coordinate 2,328 downwards.
TGCCCGACATGCCGTGCGCCGCGTCGTTGACCTCGTTCGAGGCGGCGCTGACCAGACGCGAGACCTCGCGCACCTCGGCCTCGAACTGCTCGGCCATTTTGACGTAGCGGGTGATGTCGTCCCAGTTCAGCATGGCGCCCTGATAGACGCCGTTGCGGTCGCGGATGGCGTTGACGTAATTCTCGATCACCACGCCGGCCATCTGGAACTTGCCCTTGTAGGGCATTTTTTCGGGATGCTTCAGGATGCTCAGCACGCCCTCGTGGCGGCGGTGGAACTTCAGCACCGAACAGCCGATCACCTCCTCGGCCTTCATGCCCAGCCCCTCCTGCATGCGCCGCAGCACGTCGAGCGCCGCCTTGTTGGCGTAGGTGATGGTCAGGTTCTCGGGCTCGCACAGCATCACCTGGGCCGGCTGGATGTCGACCATCTGCTTCAGTCGGAACGCCTGCGCCACCGAATCGCGCAGGCGCTCCATGGCCGCCCACATGCGCGAAATCTCGTTGGTCCCGTCATGCGGCGGGATGGTGATCGAATCGTCGCCATCGGCCAGCCGGGTGATCGCGGCGGTGACCTGCGCGATCGGCCGCGCCGAGCCGTGGAACAACAGCGCCAGACCGGCGACCAGCGCCGCCAGCACCGCGCCGGCCACCAGCCACAGGGTGAGCAGGAAGCGGCTTTCGCGCTCGGCGGCCAGCGCCTCGGCCTCCTGATTCATGGTGTTGGTGGCGGCCACCACCTTGTCGACGGCGGCGCGATGGCCGCGATAGGCCCCGGTCATCGCGTCGAAGGCGGCGCGCGCGGCGGCGGCGTCGCCCGCGCGAATCGCCGGGATCAGCTTGGCCCGCGCCAGATCGTAGAAGGCCCGCGCGTGGCGGTCGGACTCGCCCAGGAAGTCGGCCTTGATGCCGTCGGGCAGCGGCTCGCCCTTCCAATAGGTGTTGCGGACGCCGTATTCGGCCTCCAGCGCGCCCAGCCGCTCGACCAGGGCGTTTCGCTCGGCGGGGTCGCCCTCGAGCAGCAGCAAGGACGACACCAGATAGGATTCGATCACATAGTTGGGCGGCGGCAGGATGTCGGCGATCAGATCCTTGCCGCGCACGATGCGCTGATAGACCGGGCCGTTCACCTTCAACTCGCCGATCGCCAGCAGGGCGGCCCACAGCGTCGCCGCCACGCCCAGCACAACCAGCGCGCCGGTCAATTGGACCAGCCACGAAATCCTCATGTTCTTCATCGGCGTGTTCCCCCCCCAACGCAACGCCTAAACATGAGGCATTTCTCATCAATGCGCAATATCGCGGCACAGCCCCGAAAGGGCTGAAATCGCATCGCGACTTCGGCACACTGGCGCCCACGACAATTCGAGGAGGCCTTCGCATGGACGCCGTTCTGGTTCCGCCGCTGCCCACCGACGTGACGGTGAACCCGATCCGCGACGGCGCCGCCTGGCGGGCGATGCGCGAGGCCTGCCTGACCGATCCCGGCGCCTTCCACGGCGATATCGCCGCCCGGACCATCCATTGGTTCGACGGCGGCGCCTGGCTAAGCCGCGACGGGGACGGCGTGTGGCGCGGCTTCGACGCCACCACCGGCGCCCCGGTGACGCGCGACGGCCCTTGGACTCCATGGGACAAGGCGCTCGACGATCGGGAGCCGCCGTTCTGGCGCTGGTTTTCGGGCGGGCTGACCAACGCCGCCTTCAACGAGGTCGACCGCCATGTCCTGGCCGGCCACGGCGCCGAAATCGCCTACCATTACGAGGGCGATCGCTGGGACGTCGCCGCCAATGGCGGGCGCGGCGGCCCGGTCCACCACATCGCGCTGACCCGGCGCGAATTGCTGATCCGCTCGGTTCTCGCGGCCCGCGCGCTGCGCCGCCTCGGTCTGGCCAAGGGCGATCGGATCGCCTTGAACATGCCCAACATCCTGGACCAGATCGTGTGGACCGAGGGCGCCAAGCGGCTGGGCGTGATCTACACCGCCGTGTTCGGCGGGTTCTCGGACAAGACGCTGTCCGACCGCATCGAGAACGCCGGGGCGCGGGTGGTGATCACCGCCGACGGCGCCTCGCGCAACGCCGAGACGGTGCCGTTCAAGGAGGCCTTCACCGACCCGGCGCTCGACCGTTTCGTGGCGCTGCCGGTCGCCCTGGCGGTGGCCGAGGCGCGTTTGCCGGCCATATGCGGCGCGGCGCGGGCCGCCATCTTGATGGCCGCCTTGCGCGAGGGGTTGGCCGGCGAGATCACCGTGGCTCCCGCCGATCTGATGCGCGAACTGGGCAAGGGGCTCGACGGCTTGAGCGACCTGCCGCCCGACGAGGCGGCC
>JADFZP010000469.1 GCA_015232485.1 Alphaproteobacteria bacterium | reverse complement strand
TCGGCCAGCCGGTCCAGCACGATCTCGACGCCGGCCTCCCAATCGAGGGTCGAGCCGGGTAGGAAGGTCCGCCGAAAGCCGTCCGCCGCGAACAGGCCGTGCAGATAGCAGCCGGCCACCCGCCCATCGGCCGACATCGCGCCGTCGGGGCGGCCGGCCAGGGTCAGGAAGGGGCGGGCGCGGTCGGGGCCGGTGGTCTCGCCCATATGCATCTCGTAGCCGCGCACGGGCTGGCCCAGGGCTGCGCCCTCGACCTCGCGCAGGGTCTTGGTTCCGGCCATCACCGTCTCGACGTTCAAAAGGCCCAACCCCTCGGTCTCGCCCGGTGGTCCCTCGACGCCCAGCGGATCGGCGATCCGCCGGCCCAGCATCTGATAGCCGGCGCAGATGCCCAGCACCCGGCCGCCGCGCCGCAGATGGGCGAACAGGTCGATGTCCCAGCCCTGGGCGCGCAGAAAGGCCAGATCGGCGATGGTCGCCTTCGAGCCCGGCAAGATCACCAGATCGGCGTCGCCCGGCAGGGGCTCGCCGGGCCGCACCAGGGTCAGGGCGACGCCCGGCTCGGCGGACAGGGGATCGAAATCGTCCCAATTGGCGATGCGCGACAGCACCGGCACGGCGACGCGCAAGCCGGCGCCTTCCGCCTTGCGGCCCGCCGCAAGCTGGGCGGCGTCCTCGGCCGGCAGACGCAGGGCCTCGGGAAACCACGGCACGATCCCCAAGCAGGGCAGGCGCGTGCGCGCCTCGATCATGCCGATCGCCGGCTCGAACAGGGCCGGGTCGCCGCGGAACTTGTTGATCAGATAGCCGGCCAGCCGGGCGCGTTCGCCCTCGGGCAGCAGGACATGGGTGCCGACCAGCGAGGCGATCACCCCGCCCCGGTCGATGTCGCCGACCAGCACGACGGGCAGGTCGGCGGCTTCGGCGAAGCCCATATTGGCGATGTCGTGTTCGCGCAGATTGACCTCGGCGGCGCTGCCCGCGCCCTCGACGATCACCAGATCCGCCTCGGCCGATAGGCGGCGGAAGCTTTCCAGCACGCGGGGCATCAGCGAGGGCTTCATGGCGTGGTATTCGCGGGCCGGCGCGGCTCCCAGCACCTTGCCTTGCACGACGATTTGCGCGCCCAGTTCGCTTTGCGGCTTCAGCAGCACCGGATTCATGTCGATGCTGGGCGCCACGCCGCAGGCCCGCGCCTGCAAGGCCTGGGCGCGGCCGATCTCGCCGCCGTCGGCGGTCACCGCGGCGTTGTTGCTCATGTTTTGGGGCTTGAACGGGCGGACGCGCCGGCCGCGCCGGGTGAAGGCGCGACACAGGCCGGCCGCGAGCAGCGACTTGCCGACGTCCGATCCGGTGCCCTGAAGCATCAGGGCGGGAGTATCAGCGGGCAAGGATCTCTCGCAGCCGTTCGGCGCCGGGATTGGAGTACTGGTGGCGCATGACGATCGCCTCGGCGGTCGCCTGGGGACCGTAGAAGGCGGTGTTCCAGGTGTCGCGGGAACGGATCACCGCGCCCTCGAAGGCGCCGCCGCCGAAGATGCCGAAGCTGCGCGCATAGGCGTAGACGTCGGCGCCCAGATTGCTGGTGGTGGCGGCCTCCATGCCGGCCCCGGCGATCAGGAACGACACGCCGACCTCGGCGCCCATCTTGATGGCGTTGTTCATGATGGCTTCCAGCCCGGAATCGGTCATCACCAGGAACAGCACCTCGGAATCCTGCACGCCGACCTGCAAGCCGACGCTGCCCGCGCCGACCGTATAGAAGGCGGGATGGCTCCAGCCCTGCTGGCCGCGCACCAGCAAGACGCCGGTGCCCCACTCGCCGCCCAGGATGAAGCCGGCCTTCAGCATGTTGGGCACGATCAGCACGGCGCGCGCCCGCTCGAACAGCGGTTGCAGGCTGCGCTGGAAATTGTCGTCGGTCAGCAGGCGCTCGATGGTGGCGACCGATCGGTTGATCAGCATCTGCTGCTCGGTGACCACGGCGTCCTGGGCGCGCGCCGGGCACCCCAGATGGATGGCGGCCAGGGCGAACAGGCCGGCCAGCACCGACGGGATTCTCATGCGCCTTGTCTCCTCGGTCAGAATTCGACGCCCGGCTGCGCCTTGACGCCGGCGCGGAAGGGATGCTTGACCAGCGTCATCTCGGTCACCAGATCGGCCGCCTCGACCAGTTCGGGCGGTGCGTTGCGGCCGGTGACCACAACATGCATGAGCGGCGGCCTGGCCGCCAGTCCCGCCAGCACCGTCGCCAGTGGAAGGTACTCGTAACGCAAGGCCACGTTCAACTCGTCCAGCACCACCATCGACAGGCCGGGGTCGGCCAGCATGGCGGCGGCCTCGGCCCAGGCCCGCTCGGCGGCGGCGATGTCGCGGGCGCGGTCCTGGGTTTCCCAGGTGAAGCCCTCGCCCATCGCCTTGAAGACCACCTGTTCGCCAAAGCCCGACAGCACCCGCCGTTCGGCGGTGTCCCAGGCGCCCTTGATGAACTGCACGATTCCCACCTTCATGCCGTGGCCGACGCAGCGCAAGACCATGCCGAAGGCGGCGCTCGACTTGCCCTTGCCCGAGCCGGTGTGGACCATCAGCAAGCCCTTGGCGTCGGTCTTCTTCTCCATCATCCGATCGCGGGCGGCCTTCTTGCGGGCCATCTTGTCGCGGTGTTCGTCTTCGGGTTCGGTCATGTGTTCCTCGCCTCGGCCAAAATGCGATGGGTGTCGTTGCCGCGCGGGCGCCACAGGCCGCGGTCGATGGCCTCTTGCAGGCGGTCGGCCATTTCGCGCAGGGCGGCGGGGTTGGCCTCGGCCAGGAAGGCCCGCACCGGCTCGTCGCGCAGATAGGCGTCCAGCACCAGGTCGAAGTGATGATCGCGGACGGCGCGGGTGCTCGCCGCGAAGGCGAACAGGTAATCGACCGTGGCGGCCATCTCGAAGGCGCCCTTGTAGCCGTGGCGCATGGCGCCTTCGATCCATTTCGGATTGACCACCCGGCCGCGCACCACCCGGGCGATCTCTTCCGACAGCGTGCGGATGCGGGGCGTTTCCGGGCGGGAGTGGTCGGGATGGTAGACGGCCGGCTCGGCGCCCGAGGCGCTGGCCACGGCGGCGGCCATCCCGCCCTCGAATTGATAGTAGTCGTCGCTGTCCAGCAGATCGTGCTCGCGGTTGTCCTGGTTCTGGACCACCGCCTCGATGCGGGCCAGACGGCCCTCGAACTGCCGGTGGGCGGCC
>JADFZP010000468.1 GCA_015232485.1 Alphaproteobacteria bacterium | reverse complement strand
AGACCCCCCCGCCGCCGGCCGGGTCGCCGCCTTGGGATGGGGGGCCGCTGGACGGACGGCGCATCCTGCTCACCGCCGAGCAGGGCATCGGCGACGTCGTGCATTTCGCCCGCTTCGCCGCGCTGGTCGCGGCGCGCGGCGGGCGGGTGGTCTTGGAATGCCATGCCGGGCTCGAACGGGTGATGGCCACCGTTCCGGGGGTCGAACGGGTCGTGACGATCGGCGGCCCGCCGCCGCCGGTAGATTGCTGGGCGCCGCTGCTCAGCGTGCCCTTCCTGCTGCGGCTGGATTGGGACGGGGTGCCGGTGGCCCCCTATGTCGCGGTGCCGCCGGGCGCCATCTCCCCGCCCGAACTGGCCGAGCCCCACGGGCTGAAGGTCGGGCTGGTGTGGTCGGGCAATCCGGAATTCCTCGAGAACCGCGACCGCGCGGTGCCGCTGCCGCTGCTCGCGCCGCTGGCGGCGATCGAGGGGGTGCGGCTGTTTTCGCTGCAAAAGGGCGGTCCGGCCGAGGCGTTGCGATCGCCCGACGCGCCGCCCGGCATCGTCGATCTGGGGCCGCGCTTGCGCGACTTCGCCGACACGGCGGCGGCGATCGCCGCGCTCGACCTGGTGGTCAGCGTCGACACCTCGGTGCCCAACCTGTCCGGCGCCATGGGGGCGCCGACCTGGGCCTTGCTCGGCTACCACTGCGATTGGCGGTGGATGCGGGACCATCAGGACTGCCGCTGGTACCCGTCGATGCGGCTGTTCCGGCAGCCCGAGCGCGGGGACTGGACAACGCCGATCGCTCGCTTGGCGAATGCCCTGCGAGCCCGGCGCTGAACCGTCACTTGCTGGAGGTGACCAGAAAATCGGCGATCTTCTCGATCTTTTCGGCGGCGCCTTGCTCGTTGACGTGTTCGGTCAGCCAAGCATGCACGTCGGCCTCGTCGACCGGGTATTTCTTCAGCATCGCGCCGACCACCGCCTGCAGGCCCATCAGATTGGCCGCGACGTCGTCCAGCACTTCCATCACGCCGTCCATCTGCGTGGTGGTGGCGTCACCGACCTGGCGGAGGTCCTGCGAAACCTTCTGCAGCAAAGAACCAACATGGTCCAGCATCAATTGCGACATTTCCAGTCCTCCTGACGGTTGCCGTTGCATCGCCGTCGAAGATAACGGCATTTCCCGGGTTTGTCATGACGCGTGGGATTGAAGGCCGAAGACGGTTAATATTTCCTTTCCAGAACGCTTTTTGGGCCGGGAGAGTTGAATGGACAAGGTGGCGATCGCGTGGCAGGTCGGATTGCTCAGCGGCTGGGGCGTGCTGGGCACCAATCTGGCCGTTCAGATGGGGCTGCGCGGCATCCGGCCGGTGCTGCTGTCGGCGGGCGATCCCCTGGGCGGCGACCCCTTGCAGCGCCGGGCGTTGGAACGGGCGGTGGCCGACGCCGCGCCGGTGGTCGAGCGCTGCGCCCAAGGCGAGCGGCTGCCCTTCCCGATGCTGCATGGTCTGGCCGACCGTCTGGGCTTTCCCGATTACTGGGGCCGGGTGGGCGGCTCGCCCGATGTCGGCTTCGTGTTCTTCGAGCATGTCGACATCCCCGCCGAGGCCATCGAGCAAGCCCGCCGCCTGCCGCTGATCATCGCGGGGTCGGGCTGGAACGCCCGCGTGCTGGCCGATCTCGGCCTGACCAACGTCGCCTTGTGCCCGCAAGGCGTCGACCCGGCGCATTTCCACCCGGCGCCGCGCACCGGCCATTTCCGCGACCGGTTCGTGGTGTTTTCGGGCGGCAAGCTGGAATATCGCAAGGGCCAGGACATCGTGATCGGCGCCTTCCGGATCTTCCGCCAACGCCATCCCGACGCGCTGCTGATGACCGCTTGGCACAATCCCTGGCTCGCCTCGGTGGCCACGCTGAACCGCTCGCCGCATGTCGAGGGACTGCCGCGGCCGCTGGCCGACGGCCTCGCCATCGAGGAATGGCTGGCCACCAACGGCTTGCCTCCCGGCTCGGTGGTCGATCTGGGCGCCGTGCCGAACAGCGCCGTGGCGCCCATGCTGCGCGAGGCCGACATCGCCGTGTTCCCCAACCGCTGCGAGGGCGGAACCAATCTGGTGGCGATGGAGTGCATGGCCTGCGGCGTGCCCGTCGTGTTGTCGCGCAACACCGGCCACCTCGACCTGATCGAGGCGGTGGGCGACGACTGCTTCGTGCTTGAACAGCAATTCGACCTGGGCGAACTGTCGGGGCTGCCCGCGATGGCCGGCTGGGGCGAATCGATGGTCGACGAGCTGGTCGCCCGCCTGGAGGAGGCCTACGCCGACCGCGCCTTGGCCCGGCGGCGCGGCGCCGTGGCGGCGGCGGCGATGCGCGACTGGTCGTGGGAGCTTCGGGTCGGCGGCATGCTCGACGCCATCGCCAAGGTTACCTGAAACGCTCGTGTTTGGCGGCTTTCCTTCGCCGCCGAATTCCGTCATGATCGTGCGCGTTCGGTTTAGTCCAGGGAATCCGCCGGTCTCATGCCTCTCAAGCTATCGCTCAGGCCACACGAAAAAATTCTGATCGGCACCGCCGTGGTGGCCAACGGCGCCTCGAAGGCGGAGTTGGTGATTCTGAACCGGGTTCCGGTGCTGCGCCAGAAGGACATCATCACCGAGGAAGAGGCCGACACGGTCGCCAAGGCGCTTTATCTGACCGTGCTCAACATGTACATTCATCCTCAGCAGCAGCGAAGTTTACACAAAATTTACTTCTTGCTACTAAACCAACTCATACTGATGCCGCTCGATCCCAAGGCGATCGACATCATGGTCGACATGTCAAAGAAGATAATTGGCGGCGACCATTATCAAGCCTTGAAAGCATGTCGAAAGCTCATCGAGCTGGAAGCGGAGGTCCTCAAAAATGTCAAATGACAAGATCCAGGCTTACGCGGCCACGCAGAAGCAGACCATGTCGCCGCGTGAGGTCGAGGCCATGGCCTTGACCAAAGCCGCGGTCCTCTTGGAGGAAGCCCGCAGCAATCCCGAGAACCGGGATGCCATCGCCCAGGCGCTGCGCTTCAATCATCTGCTGTGGACCATCATTCAGGCCGACATCAGCGAGCCGGAAAACCAACTCCCGGCCGAGATCAAAGCCAATATCATGAGCTTGTCGATCTTCATCGACAAGCAGACCGTCAAGGCCCTGAAGAGCAGCCGCCCCGAAGACCTCGAGGCGCTGATCAACATCAACCGCAACCTCGCCGC
>JADFZP010000467.1:2240-3238 GCA_015232485.1 Alphaproteobacteria bacterium | reverse complement strand
CCGACCACCCGTCCAGCTCTTGGAAGGCTTCGAGCAGGACCATCTTGAACGACTTTCAACAGCGGACGGCGGCGCCGCAGCACCTGCCAGGACCGCTTGGCGAGATCGGCCAGGACGGGCGCGGCCGACCACCCGTCCAGCTCTTGGAAGGCTTCGAGCAGGACCATCTTGAACGACTTGGTCATCGCCGTCGCCTCGATGTCGCGCAGAAAGGCCCGGTGGGTTTCGGCCGCCGCGGCCTCGTCGTCGCCCAGGTCGCCCATCGCCGCCACCAGATCGAACCAACCGCCATATTCCTGGCGGACCCGCGACGGGCTGGCGCCGGCCCGATGGAACTCGGTCAGGGTGGGCCGGCGCCCCAGCCCGTCCCTCAGGGCGAGGTAGTCCTTGGTGGCGCCGTCGCCGTCGAGCGCCTTCAGGAACTCGATCAGTTCGAGGTCGTAATTGATGAAGCAACCGGGCGGCAGTTCCAGCCGCCCGGCCTGGACCTTGCGCGCGAAGTCCGCCAGTTGCCGGTAGCTCGCGCCGATCTTGGCCAGCGCCTGCGGCTTGTGGAGAAAGCTTTGGTGATTGCCGATGAAGTCGAGCACCACCAGGCCTTCCTTGCCGGGCGCCTTGCGCAGCCCGCGCCCGAGCTGCTGCAGGAACAGGATCTTCGATTCGGTGGGACGCAGCATCAGCACGGTGTCGATGCTGGGCAGGTCGACGCCCTCGTTGAAGAGGTCGACCGAGAAGATCACCTGCAGCCGCCCCTCGGCCAATCGCTCCAACGCCTCGCCGCGGCCCATGGCCGAGCCCGCGTAGACGGCGGCAGCGCGGATGTCGGCGGCGCGAAACTGATCGGCCATGTAATCGGCGTGCCGCTTCGAGACGCAGAAGGCGAGCGTGCGCCGCCCGGCCCGCGCCCGCCATTGCTTCAAGGCATGACGGGGGCGGGCCAGCGTGGCCAGCTTGTTGAAGAGTTGCTCGGGGTCGAATCGTCCGGTGCGCCAGGGAAC
>JADFZP010000467.1:0-2219 GCA_015232485.1 Alphaproteobacteria bacterium | reverse complement strand
CATAGTAGTGGAAGGGCGCCAGCAGGCCGGCGGTGATCCCGGCGAACAGGTCGCAGCCATAGACCAGATTGTCGTCGCACAGCGACAGGATGTCGGCTTGGTCGGTGCGGTCGGGGGTCGCGGTCAGGCCGAGCAGGAATTGGGGCGCGAAATGGCTGAGCAGCCGGCGATAGATCGGCGCGGCGGCGTGGTGGAATTCGTCGATGACGATGTAGTCGAAATGCTGGGGCGCGAATCGTTCGAGATGTGGCTTCTTTCCCAGCGTCTGGACCGAGGCGCACAGCACGTCCACTTGAGTGTCGCGGACCTGCCCGGCATAGAACCCGACCCGCGCCCGCGGGCGGATGCGCACGAAGGTCTGGGCGGCCTGGTGAAGGATTTCCTCGCGATGGGCGACGAACAGGACGCGACGGGCGGCCAGTTGGTCCGCATCGAAGGCGGCCGCCCAAGTCTTGCCCAGGCCGGTGGCGAGGACGACGAGGCCACGGCGATAGCCGTCCCGCCGCGTGGCGGCCAACGCGGCGAGCGCTTCCACTTGCACCGGCGTCGGGACCGGGGGTGGCTCCCGTTCCTCGCTGCCGGGGGCGACCGCCTGGGGCTGTGGAACCCGGCGCGCCTCGTAGCGCTCGATCCAGGCGTCGGTCAGCGGGACCGTGCGCCCATCGCGGAACAGGCTTTCGAACCGCGCCCGCGCTTCGACGAAGCCGTCGTCGCCGGGATAGTCGATGCGGTAGTTCCATTCCAGGCCATCGGTGAGCGCCATGCGGCTGATGTTGCTCGAGCCGATGAAGGCGGTGCCGCGCAACCCGCCATCCTCGCCGAAGCGGGCGAACAGGTAGGCCTTCATGTGGAAGCTGATCCCGGACGCCTCGAAGATGCGGACCTGGGCGCCGCGCTCACCCAGCAGCATCAGCAGCCGCAGGGCATCCGGATCGGTGACATCCAGGTAATCGCTGGTGACGACGCGCAGCCGCGCCGGGGGGCGGGCGCGCTCTTCGTCCTCGCCGAGGGCGGCATGGAGGTCATGGAGCAGCAGGCGCAAGCCGGTGGTCTTGATGAACGCGACCGCCAAGTCGATCTCGTCCGCTTGCGCCATCGCTCCGCACAGTTGCGGAAGGAACGGGTTGGCCCGCTCTCCCGTGAACAACTTGGCGGCGGCGACCGGACCGCGCCGCACCAGCGCGTTCAGCCATGTCTCCGTCCGGCCGGGCCGCATGTCCGCCGTCGTCCAGCCTTCGACCCCGGCGACGTCGGGGATGCCCAAGAGCCAACCGGCAAGCCGCGCTTCGGTCGCATCGGTGAAGTGGCGTCCGCCGTCAACCCGCTCGCCGTCGCCGTACTTGAAGCTGGCGTAAAGGGTGCCCTCCGGCTTCAGCGCCGCCCACAGCCGGGCGATGGCGTCGGGAAGATCGGACTCGGGAACGTGCAGAAGACTGGCGCAGGCCCACACGCCGTCGTATCGCGCCCGCTCGTCGAACTCCGCGAAGCGGCGGACGCGCACCGGCTGGCCGATGACTTTGGCCGCCAAGCGGGCAAGTTCCTCGGAGCCGTCGAAGGCGCGGACCCGAAAGCCGCGCTCCAAGAAGGCGCGGCTATCGCGTCCCGAGCCGCACCCGGCGTCGAGGATAAGCCCTCCCGGCGGGATCAGGCCGAGGAAACGATCGTGTAGTTCCGACATATCGACAGTCCCCGTCTCCTGGAGGAAGACGGAAGCATGGGTGTCGTAGAAGGCCAGCGTGTCGGACATCCGCAAGCAATGTACATTGGCCTGGCCGACTTGCAACCCGCATGCGCTGCGCGACACTTGCTCCGCTCATCATTGGCGGGCAATTGGCCGGTGCTGGGCTGACCATCGGAGTCGGTCAAGGGGAGCGGCGGGGCCGCCGCCGCGGGAAGCCGCTCAGGCGAACAGTGAAAACAGCCCTCCACGAGCGCGTCTCAGGAAGGGTCTCTCGTCCTGCTCCGCAAGGCCTCGAATGCGGCGATTCGCCCCCGCTCCCGTCGATCCGGGGCGGGGATCCCGCTCGGCGGGCGAATGATGGCCGGCGCTGCGACCCGGTCGACACAAACGGCGATTCCCACCGAGTTCAGCGTGAGATCGTCGAGCTTAGCTTGCTGTTCCCGGCAATCCGAGCCGCGGGCCGGCCGGCGGCGACCGCTTCGAACCCGGTGGTGATGGCCAAGCTGGACGGGGCGGTTCCGCGCGTCCTGCACCAGCT
>JADFZP010000466.1 GCA_015232485.1 Alphaproteobacteria bacterium | reverse complement strand
TCCAGTTGATCGCCCCCATCGCCATGGACGAGGGCCTGCGTTTCGCCATTCGCGAAGGTGGGCGCACGGTCGGCGCGGGCGTTGTTGCATCCATCATTCAGTAGCTGTATAAGGTGCGGCTTCCGCACAAGGCCTGACGTTGCCGGCGCTCCCCTGGGGCGCCGGCAAGCGGGTTTAGGAGTGTAGCTCAACTGGTAGAGCACCGGTCTCCAAAACCGGGGGCTGGGGGTTCGAGCCCCTCCACTCCTGCCACCCCGCCGGGTAGAACAGTATAAAAAAAGAAGGTCATGGCGAAGACATCACCCGCCCAATTCGTCCGTCAGGTTCGTCAAGAAGTCGCCAAGGTGACTTGGCCGAGCCGCAAGGAAACGACCGTATCGACCATCATGGTTTTCGTGATGGTGGTGATCGCGTCCATTTTCTTTCTCACGGTCGACGCGATACTCGGATTCGCCCTGAAAACCATTTTCGGTTTGGGAGGGTGAAATGACCGCACGCTGGTACGTCGTCCACGTCTATTCGGGATTCGAGAAGAAGGTCGCCCAGTCGATCCGCGAGCAAGCGGAACAGAAGGGCATGGCCGAACGCTTCGAGGACATCCTGGTCCCCGTCGAGGAAGTCGTCGAAGTCCGTCGCGGCACCAAGGTGAGCGCCGAACGGAAGTTCTTCCCCGGCTATGTGCTGATCAAGATGGATCTCACCGACGAGACTTGGCACCTCGTCAAGAACACGCCCAAGGTCACCGGCTTCCTGGGCGGCAAGGGCCGCCCGACGCCGATCTCCGAGGGCGAGGCACAGCGCGTCCAGCGCCAGGTGCAGGAAGGCATCGAGCGGCCGAAGCCCTCGATCACCTTCGAGGTCGGCGAGCAGGTTCGCGTCTGCGACGGCCCCTTCACCTCGTTCAACGGCATGGTCGAGGAAGTCGACGAGGAGAAGGCCCGCCTCAAGGTGGCGGTCTCGATCTTCGGGCGCTCGACGCCGGTCGAACTGGAATACTCGCAGGTCGAGAAGGTCTGAACCCATTCCGGCGACCGCCTTTCCGGGGGCGGGCGCCACGTCGAGGCGGGAGGCCGGCCATGGCCGCGACCGCCACCCGGGCATATTGAAACCGAGGTAGTGAAATGGCAAAGAAAGTCATCGGTTACATCAAGCTGCAGGTGCCGGCCGGCAAGGCCAACCCGTCGCCGCCGATCGGCCCCGCGCTGGGTCAGCGCGGCCTGAACATCATGGAGTTCTGCAAGGCGTTCAACGCCCAGACGCAGGGCCTCGAGGTCGGCATGCCGATCCCCGTGGTGATCACCGCCTTCGGCGACCGCACCTTCACCTTCATCCTCAAGACCCCGCCGGTCAGCTACTTCCTCAAGAAGGCGGCCGGCGTGACCAAGGGCTCGCCCACGGTGGGCAAGGGCGCCCCGGTCGGCTCGGTTTCGATGGAGCAGATCCGCGAGATCGCCGAGAAGAAGATGAAGGACCTGAACGCCAACGATCTCGATGCCGCGTGCAGCATGATCGTCGGCTCGGCCCGTTCGATGGGCCTCACGGTGGTGGAGTAACGGCACATGGCACATGTAGGAAAGCGCCTGAAGGCGGGCTACGCCGACATCGATCGCGACGGCTTCTACGCCCTCGCCGACGCGGTGAAGGTGATCAAGGACCGCGCCACCGCGAAGTTCGACGAGACCATCGAAATCGCCATGAATTTGGGCGTCGATCCGCGTCACGCCGACCAGATGGTCCGCGGCGTGGTCGAACTGCCGAACGGCACCGGCAAGAAGGTGCGCGTCGCGGTGTTCGCCAAGGGTGACAAGGCCGCCGAGGCCCAGGCCGCCGGCGCCGAGATCGTGGGCGCCGAGGACCTGATGGAAACCATCCAGGGCGGCACCATGGACTTCGACCGCTGCATCGCCACGCCCGACATGATGGGTCTGGTCGGCCGGCTGGGCAAGGTGCTGGGCCCGCGCGGCCTGATGCCGAACCCGAAGCTGGGCACCGTGACGATGAACGTGACCGAGGCCGTGCGCGCCGCCAAGGCGGGCCAGGTGCAGTTCCGCGTCGAGAAGGCGGGCATCGTGCACGCCGGAGTCGGCAAGGCGAGCTTCACCGAGGCCGCGCTGGCCGAAAACATCCGCGCCTTCGTCGAGGCCATCAACAAGGCCAAGCCGGCGGGCGCCAAGGGCACGTATCTCAAGAAGGCGTCGCTCAGCTCGACGATGGGTCCGGGCCTCAAGCTCGACATCGCCACGCTGGTCGGCTGAACGGAATGTCGGCGCGGCCTCCTTCGGGAGGGCGCGCCGTCGGCCGGGCGCTTCGGCACCCGGTAGGACCCTGTCCAAGACTGCAGGCGCCCGCTCAAACGGGCTCAAAGGTTCGCCCACCTGCATAGACGGAGTCTCGATGCCGTTGCCCTGGTTGGGGTGTCGGCTTGGATTCTGGGACAGGCAACCGGCCTTATAACGCGAGTGAACCGGTTCGCCGGCCGCTCGAAAAGGCCATGGGCAGTAGAAGGAGTCGGGTTCGCCCGGCTCGTTCGAAAATCGGAGACGAACGTGGACCGCGCACAAAAGAAAGAGCTGGTCGACGCGCTCAATTCGACGCTGCAAGGCGCTTCTCTGGTTGTCGTCACCCACAACAAGGGTCTGACGGTCGCCGAGATCACCGCCCTGCGACAGAAGATGCGCGCGGCGGGTGCCAGCTTCAAAGTGACGAAGAACCGGCTCACGCGTCTCGCCCTCGTCGGCACGAAGTTCGAGAAGCTGGAAGGCTTCTTCATCGGCCCGACCGCGATCGCTTTTTCGCGGGACCCGGTGGCGGCGGCGAAGGTCGCCGTGGATTTCGCCAAGAGCAACGAGAAGCTGGTCATCCTGGGCGGGGCGCTTGGCGCCGAAGTCCTGGCCGTGGACGGGATCAAAGCCCTGGCCACGCTGCCGTCGCTGGACGAACTCCGCGGCAGGCTGGTCGGCATGATCTCGACTCCCGCCACTCGCATCGCCGGCGTCCTCGCGGCGCCCGCCGGGCAGATCGCCCGCGTGCTTTCGGCGTATGCGGAAAAGGGCGAAGAAGCCGCTTGAGCATTACCACCAATTCCCAGAATCAAAGCTTTCCAGGAGCATGTTAAGATGGCCGATCTTGCCAAACTGGTTGATGACCTGTCCGCCCTGACCGTCCTCGAAGCCGCCGAGCTTTCGAAGATGCTCGAGGAGAAGTGGGGCGTCTCCGCCGCCGCTCCGGTGGCCGCCGCCGCCGCTCCG
>JADFZP010000465.1 GCA_015232485.1 Alphaproteobacteria bacterium | reverse complement strand
CGGGCATCGGCTGGGCGCCCAGGCCACCGGCGCCGATCACCCGGAAACCGGGAACGCCGTCCCGCTCGGTGGCGACCAGGGCGATGTCCTGATACATCCCCAGCGCGCAATCCGAGGCGCAGCCCGAGACCGAAATCTTGATCTTGCGCGGCATGTTCTGGCCCAGCGGATGGCGCAGCCACAGGCTGGTGAGCCGCTGCGCGACCCGGCCGGCGTCGACCCGCTCGGCCGGGCAGGCGCCGGAAAAGGCGCAGGCGGTGGCGTTGCGCAAGGTGTTGCCGCCCGCCTCGCGAGTCGGCACGCCGCCCTCATGCAGCACCTTCAGCACCGCCGTGGTTTTGTCGAGCGGCACCGAATAAAGCTGGAGATCCTGCCGGGTGGTGATGCGCACCGCCGCGTCGCCCGACACCCGGTTGGCCGCCGCGACGACGCGCAGCCAAGCCGGCGTGACGATTCCGCCCGGAATCTTCAGCCGCATCATGTGCATGCCCGTCTGCCGCTGGCCATAGACGCCGTGGCGAACGCGGAACCCGGTCCAGCGGTCGCCGACCAGGGTACCGGCGCGGTGTTCGTCGAGGCCGGCCTGGAACTCGATCAGGTCCTGCGGGCTGACCAGCGGCTCGCTGGGACGGATGGGCTTCACATGGGTCATGGCGCGCTGCCTTTCCACGAAAACGGGTTGCGAGCAGACACTGACGGTGATTTAACGCTGTGTCAACGACGTTCTGTGTAGTACCATATATAAGTACATCGTTGATGTGTGTTTAACGGAGGGCGAGATGAGCGAAGGCTATGCGGGCAACGTGCCGCCGAGTGCGGCCTGGGAAACCCTGAAGACCAACCCCGATGCCGTGCTGATCGACGTGCGAACCGAGCCGGAATGGCTGTTCGTCGGGGTGCCCGACCTGTCCTCGCTGGGGCGCGGGCTGGTGCGGGTGGCATGGCAGACCTATCCCACCATGGAACGCAACCCCCGCTTCGAGGAGGATTTGCGCGCCCAAGGCGTGACGCCCGAGCACGAACTGTTGATTCTCTGCCGCAGCGGCGTGCGCTCGAAGGCGGCGGCGATTCTGCTGACCGGTTCGGGTTTCTCGCTTTGCTATAATATCAGCGACGGCTTCGAGGGGCAGATCGACGAGAAGAAGCATCGCGGCAATGGTGGCTGGCGCGCCAGCGGGCTGCCCTGGACGCAAGGGTGACCCATTGCACAAGATGGGGCGGTCATTCGAGACCTTGACCGCTCATCACGGGTAGTCTATTGGTTGAATGACGTGGTGATTTGTCCGACCCGCTTGCGGCCACGTAAAACAATCGCTAAAGAGGTCCGCGCCCCACCCGGCCCGGCCTCACTGCCGGGCTTTCGTTCTTTCGGGATGGAGAATGCGCGATGAAATCAGACCAAACCTCCTGGCGCCCCGCCACCCGCGCGGTCCGCGGCGGCCAGGAACGCAGCGGCTTCAGCGAGACGTCCGAGGCGTTGTATCTGACCTCGGGCTATGTCTATGGCAGCGCCGAGGAGGCCGCCGAGAGCTTCGACGGCACCCGCCACCGCTATGTCTATTCGCGATTCGCCAACCCCACGGTGACCACCTTCGAGGCGCGGTTGGCGCTGATCGAGGGCGCCGAGGCCTGTCGCGCCACCGCCACCGGCATGGCCGCCGTCAACGCGGCCCTGTTCAGCCAGTTGTCGGCCGGCGACCGCGTGGTCTCGTCGCGCGCCCTGTTCTCGTCTTGCCAATACATCCTGTCGGAACTGCTGCCGCGGTTCGGGGTCACCGTCGATTTCGTGCCGGCCACCGACGCGGCGGCCTGGGAGCGCGCCCTGGCCACCCCGGCCAAGGTGGTGTTCCTGGAAACGCCGTCCAATCCGACCCTTGAGATCGTCGATCTGGCCGCGATCTCCACCCTCGCCCACCGGGCCGGGGCGCGATTGGTGGTCGACAACGCGCTGGCCTCGCCCGCCTTGCAGAGCCCCTTGGCGCTGGGCGCCGACGTGGTGGTCTATTCGGCCACCAAGCACATCGACGGCCAGGGCCGCTGCCTGGGCGGCGCCGTGCTCGCCGACCGCGCCTTCTGCGACGAGATTCTGCTGCCCTATATGCGCCACACCGGGCCGGCGATGAGCCCATTCAACGCCTGGGTGCTGCTCAAGGGCCTGGAGACGCTGGATCTGCGCGTCAACCGCCACGCCGAAAGCGCCTTGGCGCTGGCCCACTTCCTGGAGTCGCGGCCCGAGGTCGAGCGGGTCATCCATCCCGGCCTGGAAAGCCATCCGCAGCACGACTTGGCGATGCGCCAAATGCGGGCCGGCGGCACCATGGTCACGTTCACGGTGGGCGGCGGACGCGAGCGCGCCTTCCGGTTGCTGAACGCCTTGCGCTTGATCGACATTTCGAACAATCTGGGTGACGCCAAGACGCTGATCACCCATCCGGCCACCACCACCCACCACCGGCTGGGCGCCGAGGAACGCGACAGGGTGGGCATCGGCGAGGGCATGCTGCGGTTGTCGGTCGGACTCGAAGACGTTCGTGATCTCGAAGACGACCTCAAGCGGGCGCTGGCCGCCTGAACGGAGGAAGGCGAATGGGCAATCCGGTTCTCGCCATCGGCGACAAGCGTTATTCCTCGTGGTCGCTGCGCCCCTGGCTGGCGCTGCGCATGGCGGGGGTGGCGTTCGACGAGTACCCGATCCGACTGCGCCAGCCCGATACCCGCGAACGCATCCTGGCCTTCTCGCCATCCGGCAAGGTGCCGGCGCTGCGCCTGCCCGACGGCACCATCATGTGGGATTCGTTGGCGATCTGCGAATGGGCCGCCGAGCAGGACGGCTCCCTGCTGCCCAACCATCCGTCGACGCGCGCAATCTGCCGCTCGGTCTCGGCCGAGATGCACGCCGGATTCCCGCGGCTGCGTCAGGAGATGTCGATGGATCTCCTGCGCGACGAGGCGTTGCCCGAAATCCCCGAGGACGTCGCCGCCGAAATCGCCCGCATCCAGGCGATCTGGAGCGACTGCCGCGCCCGCTTCGGCCAGGACGGACCCTTCCTGTTCGGTCGCTTCACCATCGCCGACGCCATGTGGGCGCCGGTCGCCACGCGCTTCACCAGCTATCGCGTGCCCCTCGCCCCGGTCCCCGCCGCCTATGTCGAGGCCCTGTGGGCGCTGCCCGACATGCTGGCCTGGAAGGCCGACGCGTCGCGGGAGTAATTCGCGAAAGCGGGATCGCCGCCCGCTACCATCGTCTCCACTCGTCATGGCCGGACTTGATCC
>JADFZP010000464.1 GCA_015232485.1 Alphaproteobacteria bacterium | reverse complement strand
TCGGGCAGCCACAGGCCCTCGGGGGGCGCGCCGGTTTGCCAGAACACGTCGATCGGAATGCCGCCGCGCGGGTACCAATAGCCGCCGATGCGCAGCCAACGCGGCCGGCACGCCTCGACCAGCCGCTTGCCGATGGCCAGCGTGCAATCCTCGTGGAAGGCGCCGTGGTCGCGGAAGCTGGCCAGGAACAGCTTCAGCGACTTGCTTTCGACGATCGAGGCGTCGGGCGCGTAGTCGATCACCAGATGGGCGAAGTCGGGCTGCGCGGTGATCGGGCACAGCGAGGTGAATTCCGGCGCCGCGAAGCGGATCAGATACAGGCTGTCGGGATGCGGGTTGGGCACCGTCTCCAGCACCGCCTCGGCGGGCGAGGCGGGTTGGGCGGCGGGTCGTCCCAGTTGGGTCAGCTTTTCCATCAGACGGCCTCGATGTCGCCCAGCGCCTGAAGGGCGGCGAAGTCTTGGGCGAAGGTTGCGGCGCGGCCCCAGGCGATGGCGTCGCGCAGGGACCGCATCAGGTCCTGATAATAATGCAGATTGTGCCAAGTCAGCAGCATCAGCCCCAGGATCTCGTCGCTGCGCGCCAGATGATGCAGATAGGCCCGCGAATAGTCCCGGCAAGCCGGGCAGCCGCAGTCTTCGTCGAGCGGGCGGGGGTCGTCCTGGTGGCGGGCGTTGCGGATGTTGACCGGGCCGCGCCGGGTGAAGGCCTGGCCGGTGCGGCCCGAGCGGGTGGGGATCACGCAATCGAACATGTCGACGCCGCGCAGCACGGCGCCCACGATGTCGGCCGGCTTGCCCACCCCCATCAGATAGCGCGGCCGGTCCTCGGGCAACAGCGGCGTGGTGACGTCAAGCGTCGAAAACATCGCCTCCTGCCCCTCGCCGACCGCCAAGCCGCCCACCGCGTAGCCGTCGAAGCCGATGCCGGTCAGCGCCTCGGCCGATTCCCGGCGCAGGTCGGGATAAACGCCGCCCTGCACGATGCCGAACAGGCCGTGCCCCGGCCGCTCGACGAAGGCGTCCTTCGAGCGCAGCGCCCAGCGCATCGACAGCCGCATGCTGGCGGCGGCCGTCTCGGGGGTGGCGGGGAAGGGGGTGCATTCGTCGAAGGCCATGGTGATGTCGGCGCCCAGCAGGCGCTGGATCTCCATCGAGCGTTCGGGCGTCAGAACATGGGCCGAGCCGTCGAGATGCGACTGGAAGGTGACGCCTTGCTCGTCGATCTTGCGCAGCTTGGCCAGGCTCATCACCTGGAAGCCGCCGGAATCGGTGAGGATCGGACCGCTCCAATTCATGAAGCGGTGCAGCCCGCCCAGCCGGTCGATGCGCTCGGCGGTGGGGCGCAGCATCAGGTGATAGGTGTTGCCCAAAACGATCTGCGCGCCGGTCGCGGCGACCGATTCCGGCGTCATCGCCTTGACGGTGGCGGCGGTGCCCACCGGCATGAAGGCGGGGGTGTCGAAGGCGCCATGCGCGGTGTGGACGCGGCCCAGCCGCGCCGCGCCGTCCCGCCCCAGCGACTCGTAGCGGAAGGCGGTCACGCCGCTTGCTCCCGATGCAGCAGGCAGGCGTCGCCGTAGGAATAGAAGCGATAGCCCGAGGCGATGGCGTGGCGATAGGCGTCGCGCATGCGGTCGAACCCCGAAAAGGCGCAGACCAGCATGAACAGGGTCGAGCGCGGCAGGTGGAAATTGGTCATCAGCATATCGACGGTCCCGAAGCGGTGACCCGGTGTTATGAAGATGTCGGTGGTGCCGGAAAAGGCTTTTCCGTGCGCGCTCTCCAGCAAACGCAGCGCGGTGGTGCCGATCGCCACCACCCGGCCGCCGGATTCCCGCGTCTTTGCGATCAAAGCGGCGGTCTCGGGGCCGATCTCGCCCCATTCGGAATGCATGCGGTGGTCGCGCAAATCGTCGACCTTGACCGGCAGGAAGGTGCCGGCGCCGACATGCAAGGTGACGGCGGCGCGCCGCACGCCCCGCGCCTCCAGCGAGGCGATCAGGGCGGGGGTGAAATGCAGCCCGGCGGTCGGCGCGGCGACGGCGCCCTCGCGCCGGGCGAACATGGTCTGATAGTCGGCGCGGTCGCGCTCGTCCGCCTCGCGGCGCATATAGGGCGGCAGCGGCATGGCGCCGTGGCGTTCCAGCAGGCGCAGCAAGTCCGCCCCGGCGGCGGCGAAGCGCAATGTCACCTCGCCGCCCTCGCCGCGGCCCAGCACCAAGGCCTCGAAGCCCTCGCCGAACCGCACCGTGTCGCCGGCCCGCAGGCGCTTGGCCGGGCGCGCGAAGGCCCGCCAAGTGTCCGGCCCGACCGCTTGGTGCAGGGTCGCCTCGATCTTGGCGGCGCCGCGCTCGCCATGCAGGCGGGCGGGAATGACGCGGGTGTCGTTGAACACCATCAGATCGCCCGGCCGCAGCAATCCGGGCAGATCGCGCACGCCCAAATCCTCGAAGCCATCGGCGACATGCAGCAGGCGCGCCGAATCGCGCGGCTCGGCCGGGCGCTGGGCGATCAGTTCGCGCGGCAGGTCGAAATCGAAC
The DNA here is from genome assembly GCA_015232485.1 of Alphaproteobacteria bacterium. Lineage (GTDB taxonomy): Bacteria > Pseudomonadota > Alphaproteobacteria > Rhodospirillales > Magnetospirillaceae > JADFZP01. The sequence goes on along the minus strand of JADFZP010000464.1, from coordinate 735 downwards.
AGGTCGACGCGCATCAGTTCAGCACGCGGGTCATCTGCATGCTCCACGACGACAGGCGCTCGAAGCCGCGATACAGAACGCCGCGCGCCGCATAGGCGTTGTCGCCCAGGCGGGTCAGGCTTTCGGTGCCGCTGAACTCGCCCTCCTCGCTGGTGAAGCTGGACAACAGCGTGTCGCCGACCACCGCGACGTTGCCCCGCAAGCGGCCCAGCCGCGCGCTGCTGGCGGTCCATATGGTGGCGCTGGCGCCGTGCGGCATCGGCACGATCTCGTAAAGATGATCGACGACCACGGGCTCGTCGCCCATCACCTCCATCTCGCCTTCGTTGCGCCAGACGTGCAGGGCGTGGCTGATCGCCGCGCGCCCGCGGATCGGATGGGTCGCGCCGGCCTCGTCGGTGTAGGTGCCGCTGGCCCGCCAAACGCCCTCTTCGAGCAGAAATGTGTGATGCATGCGCGCTCCGATCCCATAACCGGGCGCATCATATCAAATCCGCCGATCCGGGACCAATGGCCGGCGCGCCCCTGCCGGCCGTGCGATTGCCCCGGCCCGCGCCGACATGGGACGCTCCCCGCCTCACCTTCGGGAGGCGGCCATTCAGATCATCTTGCGCGACGAGCGGGGCTCGCGGGCCCTGACGGTTTCCCGGCGGGGGGCCGTGGCGGGCGGCGCGGCGGTTCTCGCCCTGGCCGCCTGGACGGCCTTCGCCACGGGGGCCTGGCGCGAGGCCGAAG
>JADFZP010000463.1 GCA_015232485.1 Alphaproteobacteria bacterium | reverse complement strand
CTACTCCCCCTCCGGCTGCTTCGCCATCTCCTCGCCGACGCCGGCTTGGCGGCGGAGGTCGGCGATCTGGGCGATGACCTTCAGCATGTCGTCTTGGCTCAGGCGGTCCTTGAAGGATTGCATGGCCCCCGTCGCGCCGGCCCACAGCACCTCGAACTGGCCGACCGCCGTCTTGTTTCGCGGATAGTTCCATTGCTCGTCGAGGAAGCTGGGGCCCATGCCGCCCGAGCCCTCGGGCATGTGGCAGGCGGCGCAGTTCTCGGCGTAGAGGGTGGCGCCCTCTTCGGTCGCCTGGGCGTTGCCGATATAGGGGTTTTCGCCGGTCTTGTGGAAGGTCTCGACGGCCTCGGTGCGGGCTTCGTCGAGGGGCAGTGGAACGTCCAGCGGCTTGTCGTCCAGGGGGTGGCGGAACTCGACCGCCGCGGCGGGCGCCGGTGTCGCCAGGGCGAGTAAGGCGGCGGCGAAGGCGGCGAAGGCGGCGAAGGCCGCGGCGGTCGTTTTCATGGCGGTCAGTCCTGTCGGGTGCGGGTGCGGGCGGTTTCGGCCCCCTGGGCCACCTGGTCCTGGGGCACGATCTTCCACAGGGCGCCGGGCGGGTTCTGCGTGGCGCCGCGCTCGCCGATGTAGAAGCAGTTGCAGTTGACGGCGTAGATGGTGCCGTCCTCGCCGCGCCCGCCCGAGGTGAATTGCAGATCGGTCTGGGCCAATTCGGCGAACTGCCAGCGTCCGGCGCGCTGATCCCAGGCGAGGCCCCACAGCCGGCCGCTGCACCAGTCGCCGGACAGGTAGACCTTGCGGCCCTGGAAATTGCCCACGCCCATGCCCTGCACCGAGCAGCCGGTGGCCTGTTTCACGGCCTGGGCGCCGGGATAGGGGTTCTCGTGCGGATATTCGGCGGCGGGCAGCACGCCGACCACCGGGCAGTTGGCCTGGGTGACGAAGCGGCCGTCGCGTTGCTCCAAGGTGCCGGTGATCGGGTGGCAGAAGCTGCCCTGCATGGCGGCCCAGCCGTAGTTCTCGCCGCCCGTGCTGGAGGCCGGCTGGAAGTTGATCTCCTCCCAATGGTTCTGGCCGACATCGGCGATGAACAGGTCGCCGGTCTCTTGATCGAAGGCGAAGGAATAGGGGTTGCGCAGGCCATAGGCCCAGATCTCGGGCAGCGAGGCGGTGCGGATGGTGGCGAATTGTTGCTCGGTGATGCCGAACAACTGCATCAGCCGCTCTTTCGACGCTTGCGAGAACGGGTTGCTGGCGGGAATGCGGTAGGGCATCGGATAATCGTCGGGCACGTTGGCCACGTCGATGCGCAGGATCTTGCCCAGATGGGTCGAGAGATCCTGGCCGGCGCGCAGGGGATCGCCCTCCCAGCCGCCGTCGCCGATGCCGATATACAGCATGCCGTCCTTCGGCCCGAAGGCGAGTTGGCCGCCGTTGTGATTGTACCAGGGCTGCTCGACCCGCAAGATCACCTTGGCGGTGCGGTTGGCCTGCTCGGCCGAGACCATGTTGGGATTGGCGGGGTCGACCGTGAAGCGCACCACCATGTTGTCGCCGTTGAAGGGCAGCGACGCGTAGTGGACGTAGAAATGGCCGTTCTCGCGGAAGCGCGGGTCGAAGACGATCGAATAAAGACCCTGCTCGACGAAGCCCGTCTGCACGTCGCTGCCCAAGGGGTTGATCTTGGTCAGATCGAGGAACGGGTCCTTCATCACGGCGCCGTCCTTGTCGACGACGCGCACCCGCCCGACCCGCTCGGTCACGAAGATGCGCCCGCTGCCGTCATTGGCGGCGGCGACGCTGGTCGGATCCTGAAAGCCATCCGCCACCTTGACCAAGGCGAGCTGCGGGATGTCGAGCCGCCCGCCCGGCCGCGCCACCTGCTCGGGCGCGCGGGGGGCCTGGGCCTGGGTTTGGGTCTGTTGCGCCGGCTGGGTTGGGGTTTGCCGTCCTTGCTGTGGACTTTGCTGCGCCTCGGCCGGAATGGCGAAGGCCGTCAGGATGGCGAACGCGGCGACGCCGTCGATGAATCTCATGGCCGCACTCCTCACTGGTTTTCCCAACCAACGCGCGGGGAGTGCGCGTGTTCCGAAACTTGACAAATCGAATATGCGGGCCATTTTTGTCATCGTTGATCGATGGAATGGATAAGCCGTGAAGCCCCTGCCCACCCTGCGCCAGCTTCGCTATCTGGTCGCCTTGGCCGACCACCGCCATTTCGGCAAGGCGGCGGAAAGCTGCTTCGCCACCCAATCGACCTTGTCGGCCGGCTTGCAGGAATTGGAGACGCTGCTGGGCGCCATCCTGGTCGAGCGCACCAAGCGCCGCGTCATGCCGACCCCGCTGGGCGAGGAGGTGGTGGCCCGCGCCCGCGCCCTGCTGCGCGGCGCCGAGGATCTGGTCGAGGCGGTCGAGATGGCGCGCCAGCCGCTGACCGGCGCCTTGCGGCTGGGCATCATCCCAACCATCGCGCCCTATCTGCTGCCCGGCGTGCTGCCGGGCCTGCGCGCCGCCCATCCCCGGCTGCGGCTGATGCTGCGCGAGGATTTGACCATGCGGCTGCTTGATGGCTTGGGCGGTGGCGCCCTCGACGCGGTGCTGATCGCCCTGCCCTGGCCGGCCGAGGGGCTCGAGACGCTGGAACTGGCCGAGGACCCCTTCCTGTTCGCCTGCGCCCCCGATCATCCGCTGGCGGCCAAGGACTCGGTGACCTCGGCCGATTTGGCCGCCACCGAGCTGCTGCTGCTGGAAGACGGGCACTGCCTGCGCGAGCACGCCCTGTCGGCCTGCCGCCTGCCCTCGGCGGCCGGACGGGCGATGGGCACCAGCCTGAACACCCTGGTGCAGATGGTCGCCAACGGGCTGGGCGTCACCTTGCTGCCCAAGCTCGCGGTCGATGGCGGGGTGCTGCGCGGCACCGATCTGGTGACCCGGCCGCTGGCCGAACCCGCCTCGCGCCGGATCGGGTTGGCTTGGCGCCGATCGTCGCCACGCGCGGCGGAATTCGCGCTGCTGGGCGAGGCGCTGAAGGGAACCGAGCCCGCGCCGACGCGTTGACCATCCATCAGCCCAAGCGGATGGAGGCTTCGATCCTTTTCCGTCATGGCCGGGCTTGACCCGGCCATCCACATCTGTCCGCGGAAGAGAAAGCGGAAACAACGGCTTGTACGGCTGTCATGTGGATGCCCGGATCAAGTCCGGGCATGACGGCGTGGGAGGTTCCGTGCGCTAGCTAGCTCGTTCAGTGGACCTTGCGGGCGCGGGCCACCATCTCCAGCCATTCGC
>JADFZP010000462.1 GCA_015232485.1 Alphaproteobacteria bacterium | reverse complement strand
ACTCTGGCGACAGAGATCACCGAGGAATCCGGCGGTCACATCGACGTGGTGGTGATCACCCACGGCGACAGCGACCATTACAACCTGGTCCTGCCGCTGCTGAAGCGCCTGACGGACGCCACCATCGGCAACGTTTTTTACGGAACCGCGCGCACAGGGAGATTCGATGAAGTTCTGAAGACGCTGGAACGGCATTGCCCCTTCGTCACGCCGTTCGGGCCCTCGGAGACGGACTACGACCCGGCGAGTGGAACCTGGGGGTCCTTTTGGTCCACGGGCGTCGCTGGAAACATGGTCAATCTGCGTCTTCTCGTCGCGAACATCCCCTGTACGACCTACCTCGCCTCCGGCACGAACGCGACGCGGGATTACAGGTTCAACACCCAGTCCGCGGTCGTGGGAATCGAATGGAACGATGCCTGGATGATCGCGGCCGGCGACGCCACGGCCAACACGTTCGCGGCGATCAACGACATACTGGACGGCATCCAGCCCCTGAACGTCCAGATGCTGACCATGCCGCATCACGGAGCGTTTCGGACCACCTACGCCCTGGTGCGCACGCCCACCGGCTTCGTCGGCGACGGTGACACCGCGTTCGCGCGCGCCGTCGTCGAGCGGTTCGTCGGTCTGCTGCGGCCCCGGACGATCAGCGTCAGCGCGTCGATCAAGACCTACAGGCATCCCTCGCTGACCGCGGTGGAGCAGTTCGCGCGTTTCACCGATCCGGCTCCCCTCTGGTCGGACCCGGAAACCCCCGGCCGCCATTTCGTCTCCATGTATCTGGACCGGATCATCACGCCCGACGGCGCCACGCCGCAGTGGCCGGAGACCAAGCGGTACGCCACGACCGAGACGGCGACGAACATTTACCCCACCCTGTATTTCCTGAATGATCCCTATAACCAGGGCGCCCCCGGCAGGAAGCGTTCCCGGGACGGGGACGGGGCCGACGCCGTCATCTATCTCCAACGCTATGTCTGCCCGCCGCTGGGATCGGCGCAGATTCGCGGCGTGACGCCCACCGTTGACGTCACCACCGGCATGAGCTGGTATTTCACCTACACGGCCAATGGAGTCCTGACGGTCTCCGACGCACCCAATCCCCTTCACACCGATCCGACCACGACACGACTCCGCCCCGTCGAGCGCGAAGCGCCGGTCGGCGTCACCACCGGCGCCGGGCGCCTGACCCGGGCTGCGGCCCTCGCGGTCCCCGCCCGACGCGAAGAGGTGCCCGCATGAGTCTCGACGACGTCGTCGCGGCGCTCGACGCCACCCTTTCGCCCAGCGGGCAAATCGACCTCTACGCGGCCTCGATCAGCCAAACGGCGCTGGCGCCGGTCACCGGCTTGCTGAAGCGGTTCACCATCACCAGCGGCTTCGTCCTGAGCGGCGCCAGCCTGGCCCCGCTGGCCGGGGCGGTCGTCCTGACGGGGTCCGGCCGATGGGGTCTGCCGGGCGCGCCGGCGGTCAACATCGTCGACGTCACGGTTGGGTTGACCTGCCGGGCCGTCGCCGGAAGCGGGGTCGCCTTCGCCCTGGGTTTCGAGGTGGCCCAGGCCGGCTGGACCTTCGGCACCACTTTCGCCGGCCTGCCTCCCACCCAGGAGGCGCGGGGATCGATCGTGGTCACCGTGCCGTCATTCTTGATCACGACGAGGCTGGACGACGCGCTGTTCATGGCGGCGTCCGACGAGGCCGATGGTTTGACGCTGAGCGGCGGCCTGCCGATGACGCCGTTCTGGCGGGGGTGGGCCGGCGTCGTCGGTCCCTGGCCGCTGCGTCTGAAAGGCCGCGTGGTGGCGCCGGCCGCCTATGACGCGCCGCCGAAACTCGACCTCGGCGCGGTGTCGGCCGCCTCGCAACTCCGCCTTCGCAACGCGCACCTGAACTTTTCGCCCGACATGGCGCTGACCGACATGGGATTCGACCTGGTCTCGGCCGCCGCCGCCAACGGCGAGGCGGCGGCGTCGGTCCTTTATATGGGCGGCACGCTCAAGGTCGGACGGCTGGTGGCGCGGCTGCGCTGTCCGATCCTGGCTTGCGGGAAAATCTGGCCTTTCATCGTCCAATTTCCGGTCGGCCGGGAGGTCGATGGGATGCGGCAGCTCGCCGACCTGTTCGGCCTGCCGGAACTGCCGGTCCCCGAGGACTTCCCGCCCATTCCGGCGTTCCGCTTCCGGTCGGTGGAATTCCACCTCGCGAGCGCGGCGGGCGCCTTCACCGTCGCCTATGTGGCCTGCACCATCGAATCCAGCGAATCCTGGACCTCGATCGCGCCCTTCGTGACCATCGAGCGGGTCGGCATAAGCTGGCTGTGGAGTCAGACGAGGGCGGCCGGCGTGACGCTTCCAGTGGGATGCCTGAGCGCCACCGTCTACGGCGCGCTGGCGTTCGGCGCGCCGGGTGACCCCTTCCGCATCGATTGCGCGCTGGAGATTCCCGCCTGGGCCGGCACCGCCCGGTTGCGCGAGGGAGACGTCATTCCCATCGGCAAGGCCTTCACGAATTATTTCGGCTCTCCCGGACCGGCGACGCCGCCCGGCATGAACGTCACGCAACTGGTCGTTTCGGCCGATCCTTGGGACCAGTCCTACAACGCGGCGGGCGACATCGTGTTCGGAACCCCGCCCACGACCTTAGGGAGCGGCGCGCCGCCGCCGCAAGGCTGGGTGGTCACGCTGGGCACGGTGGCGATCACGCTGGAACGCCTGAGCTTCGAGATCGCGGTGGTCGGCGGCGAGGTGGAGGGGGGCCTGGGGGCGGTCTTCGTGTTCGACGATGGCGCCGCCAAGCCGCCGCTCTTCGGCCTGTCGGCCCAGTTCACCCGCGACACCGGCGGCACGGTGGGCTGGGTCTTCTCGGGCGCGCTGCAACCGGGCGGCGTGATCGCGCTGACCGACCTGGTGGCGCGCTTTGTCGGCCAGAACCCGCCGCCCGCCTGGGTGCCCGACCTTTCCATCGACCGCCTGTCCTTCACCTTCAACACCGGGGACGAATCCTTCTACCACTTCGCCGGAACCATCTCGGGGCGGTGGCGACCGACCATCTTCAACGCCACCGACCTGACGGTCTCGGCCGAGGCCTCGGTCGAGGTGGACATGGCCCCCGGTCAGGCCGTCTCGGGCCGGCTGAGCGGAACCTTCCTGGTCCAGGGGCTGTCGCTGACCACCGAATTGGCCTTAGGCGTGGCCGAGCCGACCTACCGCTTCCAGGTCGCGTTCCGCGGCCGGTGGTTCCAGGCCGAGACGGCGTGGATCGGCCAGGGGACCGACCGGCATG
>JADFZP010000461.1 GCA_015232485.1 Alphaproteobacteria bacterium | reverse complement strand
CCCTCACACCATCGCCACATCCACCTTGCCGGGCGTCAGCCAGCCGCGTCGTAGGAGGGGTTCGACTTCCTCGGCCGGCACCGGGCGGCTGAACAGGTAGCCTTGGATGACGTCGCAGCCTTCCTGGATCAGGTAGTTCAACTGCCCCTCGGTCTCGACGCCTTCCGAGACGATCTTGAGGTTCAGCGAATGGCCGAGCGAGATGATGGCGCGGGCGATTTCGGCGTCGTTGTTGTCGGTGGTCAAGTCGCGCACGAAGGATTTGTCGATCTTCAGCTTGTCGACCGGGAAACGCTTGAGATAACTCAGCGATGAATAGCCGGTGCCGAAATCGTCGATGGCGAGCTTGATCCCGGTGGCGCTGAGTTCGCCCAACAGGCGCACCGCCGCCGGGGCGTCCTCCATGACGATGCTTTCGGTCAGCTCCATTTCCAGCAAATTGGCGGGCAGGCCGGTGTCGGCCAAGACGCCGCGCACGCGGGCCACGAAATCCTGGTGGCGAAGCTGGGCGGCCGAGACGTTGACCGCCACCGGCACCACCGGCAGGCCCATGCGCTGCCATTGGCGAAGCTGGCCGCAGGCCTCGATCAGCACCCATTCGCCGATCGCCAGGATCAGACCGGATTCCTCGGCCACCGGGATGAATTCCATCGGCGGGATCAGGCCGCGATCCGGGCAGCGCCAGCGGACCAGCGCCTCGAGGCAGACGATGCGCCCGCTGGCCGCCTCGACCTGGGGTTGGTAGTAGAGGACGAATTCCTGCTTGCCGACGGCGCGGCGCAGTTCGCGCTCGACATTCATCCGGGCGCGGACTTCGGCGTTCATCGCATTGCCGTAGAAGCGATAGCTGTTGGGCGCCTCGCGGATGGCGCGGTACATCGCCATGTCGGCGTTGGTGACAAGCTGGTCGGCGTCGTCGCCGTCGCCGGGGAACACCGAGATGCCGATGCTGGCGCCCATGTGCACCTCGTTGCCGCCCACCTCGAGCGGACGCGCCACGGCGGCCAGCACCTGACGGGCGGCGTTGGCGGCCGCCTCGGCGTTGGGCAGATCGGACAGGATCATGGCGAATTCGTCGCCGCCCACCCGGGCCAGCGTGTCGGCCGAGCGCACCGCCGCGCTCATCCTAAGGACGGTCGCCTTCAGCACCTCGTCGCCGACCGCGTGCCCCAGCGTGTCGTTGATGCGGTTGAACTGGTCAAGATCGAGGAACAGCACGGCCAGGATCGCGCCACGCGCCCGCGCCCGCGCCACCGCATGCTGCAACCGGTCGCGGAACAGGCCGCGATTGGGCAGCGCGGTGAGCGGGTCGTAATTGGCGAGGTAGCGGACCCGCTCCTCGACCCGCTTGCGTTCGGAGATGTCTTCCTGGACCAGCACGTAATGGGTGACCCGGCCGTCGCCGCCGCGCATCGGGGTGACGGTCAGGTCGACGGCCGGCGAACCCCCCTCGCGCCGGGCGAGCATGGTCTCGCCGCGCCAGCCGGCCGAGCCCAGCCATTCCGCGACCGTGCCGGGCTGCTGGTCGGCCAGCACGAAATCGGCCCGCCGGCCCTTGGCCTCGGCGAGCGGCCAGCCGGTCAGGCGGGTGAACGCCTCGTTGGCCCATTCGATGCGGCCGTCGCGGTCGGCGATCACCATGCCGTTGGCCGCCGCCTCCATCGCCGCCGATTGCAGATGCAGGTTCCGCTGGTCGATGGCGATGCGGATCGCCACGCCCAGCCGCATGGCCAGCAATTCCAGCCGGCGCAGCGCGTCCATCGGGAAACGGTCGTGGGTGTAGACGTGCAGCGCGCCGACCACGCCATGCTGGGCGAACAGGGGAATGGCCGCCACGGCGCGGTAGCCGCGCTCGCGCACGGTGACCAGACACTCCTCCCATTGGGGGTCGTCGATGCGGGCCAGCACGGTGCGGGCCATGCGCACGGCGCGTCCGGTGGGGCCCTCGGCCTCGCGGCCCTCGTCCCAGCGGATGTTGAGGGCGCGCAGCCGTTCGACATCCTCGCCGGCCGCGCCGACCACCCGGATCGAACCGTCCGGCTCGCGCAGCCCCACCCAGACCAGCGGCAGGTCGTGCAGCGCGGTCAGTGTCTCGCAGACGAAGGGCATGATGCCGTCCAGCCCGACGCCGTGCAGAACCTGCTGATTGATCTCGTGCATCAGCACGTCGATCGATTCGGCCGCCTTGCGCTCGGTGATGTCGCGCAGGATCACCAGCCGCGGTCCCGCGCCGGCCCGCGGCGCGCGCGAGGCGTCGAGCGCGATGGTGCGCCCGTCGGTGCCGCGCAGGGTAAGCTCGCCGCCTTCCAACAGACCGGGCAGCACGGATTCGCAGGGGCGGCCGATCACGTCGCGGTCGTCGCAGCCCAGCATGAACTGCGCGGCCGGGTTCAGCATGCGCACCATCCCCTGACCATCGACCGCGACCACGCCGTCCGACATGTGGTCTAGCGCTTCGCGCAGTTGCGGGTGGATGGCGTCGGGGTCGTCGCGGTCGCTCAACACGCGCAGCACGACGACGGCGGCGACGGTCAAACCGGCGCCGAACAGCGTCCAGAACACGGCGCTGGCGATCATCACCGTTTCCGCCCCGGCCAAACGCGTCTCCCTTCCCTTGAACCTTGACGAGGCTATACCAAATCGTTCAGCCGATTGCATTGAAATCGGCACCCGGTCTGGCGCAAAACCTGGACCGATGAGCAGCACCCACCGCGATTGGCTGAGACCCGTTCTCGCCCCCTTGGCCCCCTTGTTTCGCGAAGTCCTGGCGTTGTCGCTGTTCGTGAACCTGCTGGCGCTGGCCGCGCCCGTTTTCGTGCTGCAAGTCTACGATCGGGTGATCGGCCATGCCGGCCTGACCACCTTGCGGGCGCTGGTTACCGGCATGGTGCTGCTGGTCGCCTTCGATTTCCTGCTGCGGCAGGCGCGCGGCCGCCTGCTGCAAGGCGTCGCGCTGGCGATCGACGTCGAGGTCGGGCGCCGGCTGCACGAGAAATTGGCCGCGCTGCCCCTGCCCGCGCTGGAATCCCGCCCGCAGGCCTTTTTCCAGGGTCTTTACCGCGACGTCGAGACGCTGCGCAACACGGTGTCGGGCGCCTCGGCGGTGCTGGTCGCCGACTTGCCGTTCCTGTTGCTGTTCCTGGGGCTGGTGTTCGCGCTGGCGCGGCCGATCGCCTGGGTGATGGTGACGGCGACCGCCGCCTTCGCGCTGCTCGCCTGGTGGTCCGAGCGCCGGCTGAACGCGGCCGGACGCGACGAGCGCCAAGCCCAGGCGGCGCGCGACGCG
>JADFZP010000460.1 GCA_015232485.1 Alphaproteobacteria bacterium | reverse complement strand
GCGGGCGTCTTCGAGGTAAACCCGCCGCTCCGGCAAGCGCTCGCTCGGAGCGGCGGGGGTGTCAGGCGGTCGCCGCCGGGGTCGGACGAACGAGGCGCTTCAGCTTTTCGATCGCGGCGCCTTCGATCTGGCGCACGCGTTCGCGCGAGATGCCGTAACGCTGCGCCAGATCCTCGAGACGCAGGGGCTCTTCGCGCAGGCGGCGCGCGGCGACGATGCCGCGCTCGCGCTCGCTCAGCACCTCCCAGGCCGTGCCGAACAGACGTCTCCACTGATCGCGCTGCTGCCGCTCGGCCAGTTGGGCCTCGGCATCCGGGGTTTCGTCGACCAGAAGCTCGCCGAACGACTGGCCGCTCTCGCCGACCGGCTCGTCCAGCGAGCGCGAGCGGGCGGACAGCAACCGCTCCATCTCGGTGACCCGCTCGGCGCCGACATCCAGCTTACGGGCCACTTCGGCGGTCTGCTCGGGCGTCAGCATGCCGCCGCGACCGCCCACCAGCCGCGACTTGATACCGCGCAGCTTGAAGAACAGCCGCTTGCGCTCGGCCGACAGGCCGAAGCTGACCGGCGCCGAGTGCTTCAGCACGTATTCCATCATCGCCGCCCGGATCCACCACAGGGCATAGGTGGAAAAGCGCAGTTCGCGCGCCGGGTCGAACCGTTGCAGGGCCTGCAACAGGCCGACATTGCCCTCGGCGATCAAATCGGCGAGCGGCAGGCCATAGCCTTTCAGGCCGAAGGCGGCCTTGATCACCAGACGGAGATGGCTTTCCGCGAGTTGGTCACCGGCGCCGCGGTCGCCATCCTGCCAGCGCAAGGCGAGATCCCTCTCGTCCTCGGCCGTCAGGACCGGGGCGCGGCGGGCCGCCGCCAGCAACTGGCGCAGATCTTCGAGTCCGGCATGAGCATTCATCGTGGGCCTCCAATGGGCACTTCGCTTGCCAATCAGGATGATGGCCATTCAGTGATTGGTCCAATGGATTTTTCTTTGATCATTGATAGCGATGGGTTATCAAGGTCCATGCCCACGCTGAACCAGCTTCGCAGCCTCGTCGTCCTCGCCGAGACGCTGCATTTCCATCGCGCCGCCGAGCGCCGCCATGTCAGCCAGCCGGCGCTGTCCAACCAGATCGCCCAGCTTGAGCAAGCGCTGGGCGTGCCGCTGGTCGAGCGCACCCGCCGGCGGGTGCTGCTCACCCCGGTGGGGCGCGAGGTGGCCGAGCGGGCCAAGGACATCCTGCGCGACGTCGAGGACTTGAAGGAGGTGACGCGACAGGCGCGCGCGCCGCTGTCGGGCACGCTCAGACTGGGCGTGCTGCCGACGCTCGGGCCCTATCTGCTGCCGCACATTCTGCCCGGCCTGCGCCGCCGCTTTCCCGACCTACGGCTTTATCTGCGCGAGGAGCCGGCCGGGCGGCTGCTGCCGGAACTGGTGCATGGCGAATTGGATCTGGTGCTGGCCGCCCCGCAATCGACGCCCGAAGGGCTGGTCGCCCAGCCGCTGTTCGCCGAGCCGTTCTGGGTCGCCCTGCCACTTGGTCATGCGCTGGCCGATCGGCCCGCTTTGGCGGTCGGCGATCTGGCCGGCGAGCGTCTGCTGACCATGGACCAGGGCCATTGCCTGCGCGACCACACGCTGGATCTGTGCCGCCGGGCCGGAGCCGCCGAGCATCCCGATTTTCGCGCCACCAGCCTGGATTCGCTGCGCCAGATGGTCGCCACCGGGGTGGCGCCGACCTTGTTGCCCGGTCTTTACGTGCGCGCCGAGGCGTTGGCCGACACCGAGATCGTCATGCGCCCCTTCGCGCCGCCGGCCCCGCATCGGACGATCAGCCTGCTGTGGCGGCGCAGCGGCACCCGCGCCGCCGATTACCGCCTGTTCGCCCAACTGGTCCAAGACGGCCTGCCCGACGCGGTCAGCGCTCCCGGAACGCCTCTCCACGAAGCTTGAGAACCGGCTTCAGCAGGTATTCGATGACGGTGCGGGTTCCGGTGTGGACGTCGACCGTGGCCTGCATGCCGGGGGTGATCGGCAGGTCGGCGAGGGTCGCGCCGAGATGGGCGCGGTCGGTTTCGACCAGCATCCGGTAAAAGGGCTGGCCGTCGGCGCCCACCGTGGTGTCGGGGGCGACCAGGATGACGTTGCCGTCCAGGCCGCCATAGCGGGTGAAGTCGTAGGCGGTGACCTTGACCACCGCCTTCTGGCCGGCCGTGACATAGCCGCGATCGGCGGGGTTCAGCTTCGCCTCGACCAGCAGGCGCTCGTTGACCGGGACGATCTCCATGATCGGCTCGCCGGGGCGGATCACGCCGCCAATGGTGTGCTGCTGCAAATTCTTGACGATGCCGTCGATCGGGCTGGTGATCTGGGCGCGGCGGAATTGCGAGGTGGCCTCGCTCAGCAGTTCGCGGATGCGGGCGATGTCCAGCTCGACTTGGCCGAGTTGGCTTTCCGCCTCGCGCGAGACCTTCTGGCGCTCCTCGTTCTGGCGCTCCTTCGACTCGGCGACGGCGGCCTCGCCGCGCGGCACCGCGACGTCCAGGGCCTCCAACTCGCCCTGGATGCGCTCCAGGTCGCTTTCAAGCTGGACGTGCTCCATGCGCGCCGTCAGGCCCTGCGACAGCAGGTCGCGCGACATGGCGACCTTCTGGCGGGTCAGCCTTAGATTGTTCGACGACGAGCGCTGGCGCGCCTTCAATTCCTGCACCTCGAGGGCGCGCTGGCGCATCTGCTCGTTGAGGACGGCCAGCGTGCTTTCCAATTCGCGGGCGCGCGCCTCGTGAACCCGCTTTTCCGACATCACCAGATCGGGGCGGCGCTTGGCCTCCTCCTCGGGGAAGACCAGCGGGGCGTGGTTCGCCTCGGCCTGCAAGCGGGCGCGCGACAGCTTCAGGCCGTCCATGCGCACCTGCATTTCCTCGCGGTTGTTGGCCAGGGTGGGAAGCTCGATCTGCATCAGCGGATCGCCCTCCTTGACCACCGCGCCCTCGCGCACGTGGATCTCGCGCACGATGCCGCCTTCCAGATGTTGGATCATCTTCACCTTGCCCTCGGGCACCACCTCGCCCTGGGCGATGGTCACCTCGTCGAGCAGGGCGAAATTCGCCCAGGCGATCAAGGCGGCCAGCAGCAGCATGATCAGGCGGGCGACGTGCTGCCAGCCCGACACCGGATATTTCGCGGGAAGATCGCGGAGTCCGGTCATGGGCGGACTCCGGCGGGCGCGGGCGCGGGGCGGGCGGCGAACAGCCGCGGCAGGATGGTGGCGGCGGGGCCGGCGGCGGCC
>JADFZP010000459.1 GCA_015232485.1 Alphaproteobacteria bacterium | reverse complement strand
CGCCTCTTCGATCTCGGGCAGGATGCCGGGATCGTCGATGGTGGCGGGCATCTTGTAGTCTTCGTTGTCGGCGATCTTTTGCATGGTGCCGCGCAGGATCTTGCCCGAGCGGGTCTTGGGCAGGCGGTTGACCACGGTGGCCGATTTGAAGGCCGCCACCGGGCCGATGCGCTCGCGCACCAGTTGGACGACCTCTTTGACCACCTGCGCGTCGGGCTTGTCCACCCCCGCCTTGAGCACCAAAAAGCCCAGCGGAAGCTGGCCCTTCAGGGCGTCGTGGGCGCCGATCACCGCGCATTCGGCGACGTCGGGGTGGCTGGCCAGCACCTCCTCCATGGCGCCCGTCGACAGGCGGTGGCCGGCGACGTTGATGATGTCGTCGGTGCGCGCCATCACGTAGACATAGCCGTCCTCGTCGATATAGCCGGCGTCGGCCGTCTTGTAGTAGCCGGGGAACTCGGCGAGATAGCTGTCGATGAAGCGCTGGTCGGCGTTCCACAGGGTCGGCAGGGTGCCCGGAGGCAGCGGCAGCTTGACGACCAGCGAGCCCACCTTGCCCGGCGGGCAGGGCTCGTGCGACTCGTCCAGCACCTGAAGATCCCAGCCCGGCGCCGCCTTGGTCGGCGAGCCCGGCTTGATCGGGAATTCATGCAGGCCCATGCAGTTGGCGGCGATCGACCAGCCGGTTTCGGTCTGCCACCAATGATCGATCACCGGCACCTTGAGGTTGTCGCGCGCCCAGTTGATCGTGTCGGGGTCCGAGCGCTCGCCGGCCAGGAACAGGGCGCGGAAATGCTTGAGGTCGTATTTGGCCAGCAACTCGCCGCGCGGGTCCTCGCGCTTGATGGCGCGGAAGGCGGTGGGCGCCGTGAACAGGGTCGAGACCTTGTGCTGGGCGATCACCCGCCAGAAGGCGCCGGCGTCGGGCGTGCCGACCGGCTTGCCCTCGTAGACCAGCGTGGTGTTGCCGTTCAGCAGCGGCGCATAGACGATGTAGGAGTGGCCGACCACCCAGCCGACATCCGAGGCGGCCCAATAAACCTCGCCCGGCTTGACGTTGTAAACCGCCGTCATCGACCACTTCAACGCGACCATGTGGCCGCCATTGTCGCGCACCACGCCCTTCGGCTGGCCCGTGGTGCCCGAGGTGTAAAGGATGTAAAGCGGGTCGGTCGCCAAGACCGGCACGCAATCGGCCGGCGTGGCCGACGCCACCGCGCTGGCCCAATCGACGTCGCGGCCGGCGATCATGGTCGCCTCGGCCTGCGGGCGTTGCAACATGATGACCCGGTCGGGCTTGTGCGTGGCCATGTCGATGGCCGCGTCGAGCAGCGGCTTGTAGGGAATGACGCGGGTGGTTTCGATGCCGCACGACGCCGACACCATCACCTTGGGCTTGGCGTCGTTGATGCGGGTGGCGAGTTCGCTCGACGCGAAGCCGCCGAACACCACCGAATGGATCGCCCCCAGCCGGGCGCAGGCCAGCATGGCGAACACCGCCTCGGGCACCATCGGCATGTAGATGACCACGCGGTCGCCCTTGGTCACGCCGCACGAGGCGAGCACCCCGGCGAAGCGCGACACCTGGTCGAGCAGGTCGCGATAGGTGTAGGTCTTGACCGTGCCGGTCACCGGGCTGTCGTAGATCACCGCCGCCTGATCGCCGCGGCCCTGGGCCACGTGGAGATCGACGGCGTTGTAACAGGTGTTGACCATGCCGCCGGTGAACCAGCGGTAGAACGGCTTGTTCGAATCGTCGAGCACCTTGGTCCAGGGCTCGTACCAGTGCAGGTCGCGGGCGGCCTCGCCCCAGAACCCTTCGGGATCGCTCAGCGAACGCTCGTATGCCGTCTGGTATGGATTGCTCATGGGAGCCGCTTCCCCTTGCATTTGCTACACCTTTGGACGGGGGGCAACCCCTCCCGCCAAGGGCAGTTTGCGGCAATTCGGCCGTTTTGCAAAGTGGTAAAGGCTGTCGGCCGCGAGTAGTGATAGCCCCCAACATTGGTATGGGCCGTCCCGGCGGCCGACCGAGCCCGGCGCTGGCCGAGATGGCCGCCGGGGTGGACCTCGCCCTCGAACGGCGCCTTGACGGCTACCCGGGGGACGAGGCCGCGAATACCCTGGTCGCGGTGTTCGTTCGCGCTCTCAGTGCGTGAGGGCGGTGATCTCTTCCTTGACGCGGAGCTTCTTGAGTTTCAGTTCCTTGACCCGCATGGTGTCGGGAAAGGGACGACGGGATTCCGACTGAACAGCCTCGTCCAGCGCGGCATGCTTCTCCTTGAGAAACTCCATACGCTCCTGCTGGCTCATCGCAGTCCTCCTTTATGATGGATGCCCGATCGAGATAGTATGCCGAAGCCTTTCCACCCTGTCAGCAGGAAGTTACGCCTTGACGCCCTTTTCTCCCTCCGAAGTGATACAAAGTCCGCGTCTTTTGGTCGGGATTTCCGGGGCTTCGGGGGTAGTCTACGGCATCCGAATGCTGACGGTGCTGCGCCAAATGGGGATCGAAAGCCATCTGGTGATGAGCCGTTCGGCCGAGGTCACCCTGGCCTGCGAAACCGACATGGGCGTGGCGGATGTCCGCGCCTTGGCGCATACGTGGTACCCGGCGGGCGACATCGCGGCGCCTCCTTCCTCGGGTTCGTTTCGGACTATGGGAATGGTGGTGGCGCCCTGCTCGGTTCGCACCATGTCCGAGATCGCCAGTGGGGTAACCGCGAGCCTCTTGACGCGGGCCGCCGACGTCTGTCTGAAAGAGCGCCGCCGGCTGGTCCTGATGGTGCGCGAAACGCCCCTGCATACGGGTCATCTGCGCACCATGCTGGCGCTGTCCGAGATGGGCGCGGTGATCGCCCCGCCGGTGCCGGCCTTCTACTCCAAACCCGAGGGGCTGGACGCGATGATCGACCACACGGTCGGCCGGGTGCTGGACCTGTTCGGGCTGGAGGCCGGCATCGTCAAGCGGTGGGCTGGCTTGAAATGAACCGACCCATCGGCGGTAAAGCATCCTCTCCACGCGGGCGGTGACGCGTGGATGTCGGTGGCGAGCCAACCCCACTCGTCATGGCCGGACTTGATCCGGCCATCGCGCGGCTCCGCATGGCAAGGGCGGTGACGCGTGGATGCCCGTGTCAAGCACGGGCATGACGGCGAGGGGTCGGTGGCGAGCCAACTCCCCATTCGTCATGGCCGGACTTGATCCGGCCATCGCGCGGCTCCGCATGGCAAGGGCGGTGACGCGTGGATGCCCGTGTCAAGCACGGGCATGACGGCGAAGGGGCGG